>JALYNE010000060.1 GCA_030773375.1 Pseudomonadota bacterium | reverse complement strand
TTCTGTTGAGCCGCGTTTTCTCGCCGGGCTTGGGTTGGCTGAGGCACCAGCTTGGCGTCTGCCAATGGCGCTTGTCGCTGGCGAGCCTGGACGTGAGCATTGCAGCCTATGTTCTGGGCATCGGGCTGTCGATCGCTCCCAAAGGCATGCAGGACGGCATCTTCGTCGATCTTATCAGTGCGCTCGTGTGGCTGCTGATCATGAGCTTCCTGCGCGACAGGACTCACCGGCAATCAGCATCGACGTTGGGCGTCCAGACCGCGCGCCTTGGAGAGTGGGTGTTTCGCACGATCCTGATCCTGATGCTGCCGGTCAGCGCCTTCTCGGCAAGCAGCTTGCAGGGCTTTTGCTACACGGCCTCGCTTCTCTTCCTCGTCTGCCATTTGTACTTGAAGGCAGCTGACACGCCGCCGCCAACGCACAGGCGATTGGCCTCCCTGGCCCGCTGAGATCAGATGGGGAGATAAGATGCGGGGCCGGAACAACTCGGCCGCATCGCGCGTCCTACAACTACTTCCGCCTCGGGAAAAAGGCGGACAAAGGTAGGAGAAGGCCCATGAACATCATTTTGGCTTTGATCATCGGGGGCATCATCGGCTGGCTGGCAAGCATCGTCATGCGCAGGGATGCTCAGCAAGGCATTTTCATGAACATCGTCGTTGGCATCGTCGGCTCCATCCTCGGCAGCTTCCTGCTCGGGCGCTTCTTCGGGGCCGAGGGAAATATTCTGAACAGCCCTCTCAGCGGCGGTACCCTCTTGGCAGCGCTTATTGGCGCGATCGTTCTGCTGGCAGTGGTAAACCTCGTTACCCGCCGGACCGTCCGCTAAATTGGTTAACGAAGAGGTCCGCGGCATGCGCTGCGGACCTCTTCCTGATGAGAGGCCCGCTACTCACACCCCATGAACGGCGTTCCGCCGCGCGGGGGAGGGAGTGGCGGGTATTTTTGTGTCCGCGCCTGCTTCCTGGGCTACCGTGAAGTCAGCCGAACCGTCTTCCGAGGAGCAAGCCGACGCGGCAATAGAGTTCAGCGGCAGGGGCTGGATTGCTTCGCTGCACTCGCAATGACGTGTGGTCTCGGCCTCGGACAAGCCCCATTCACATGCCAGCGGAAGCGGCTAGAGCTTCCAGCGAAGCGCAGGCTTCAGCGGCCGCGCGCGCGGCCGCGCTTGAAGCGGGATCGAAGGGCTCCGGTGTGATCTTTCCCTCAGCACTCGATCACGACGCATGTTGAAGGTAGCGAGCCAGAACATATAGCCGAGCATCGCGACGATGAGGATGGGGAACGCATACATTATCAAGAGCCAGCTCAGTCTGTGACCCGGCGGTTCCCCGCTTTCATCTTGCTCATCCCGCTCCGTCCCGGAGGAGCTCGGCTCGCCTGGAACAGGAACGCGAACATCTCGTTGGATCGGCATGACCGAAGTTCAGCTCTGGAGCATAGGGGTCGCAGCCCTTTTCACCGCAGTCTTGGTGGCGGTAATCAGCATTCGTCGCCGGAGGAGGAGGGCCGACGACAGCGGGCATATCGTGGTCGACATGGTGGTGCCGAAGGCTCCGGACGGGAGCAATTCACCTGACGGTCAAAGGCCGCTCGGCTAGCGCGCTCCCTTCAACCGGGAAGCGGATCGCCGCTCATGGCGGCAGAGAACAAACGCATCTTCGTTCTGAAGTTCGCGCATTCGAGCTCGGCCGTCACCGTGACCTTGTTCAGCGTCCATGCTGGAGCTGTCTTCGAGGCCCACTGCATTCCTTAGTGTGGCCGCGGGGCTGGATGCTGGAGCAAGTTCAGCATGACAGCTTGGCGGAATCCGGCATTCAGGACATCAGCGAGGCGAGGGCCTCAGGCCCTCGCCAAGAACTCGGCGGCGCGTTGAGCTCAGCTGTAGAAGATGTGGGTGCCGATCCGAGCGACCCGGGTGAGGCGACGGCCCCATGAAGGCGCCACGTAGGAGGCGTGATACCATAGGACATTGGGCGCGATTGCATCTGCGAGCTGCTTGCGTGCGATCTCGGCGACCGCCACGGCCTCCCGCCAGGCTTGGCTGGTCCGGTCGACCGGCGGGAATTTGCCGCCGCGAATGAAGGAGAATTGCGCCGGCTGCGTGACGACGCCGCAGATGGTGGGCGGATAGAGGCCGGAAGCAGCGCGGTTCAGGACCACTTCGGCGACTGCCAGCCGACCTTCAAGCGTTTCGCCGCGTGCTTCGAAGTAAACTGCTTTTGCCAGGCACTCCTGCTCGCCATCCTGGTTCCCGTAGTCGACAAAGGCGATCACGAGATCGCGCAGCGGGCGGCGCTGTTTGGGCGCGGCGAAAACCGGCGGGACAGGCTGCGCGACGGGAGTCGCTTGAGCCGGTGAAGTTGCGGGCGCAGCCGCTCCGGGCGCTGCGGTGACCGCAGCATCGCTGGCGGGAGTGGCGGGAGCCGGAGTCGCCGGTACCGTCGCCGGGAGGGAGACCACCGAAGCGGTGGCAGCTGCCAACGGAGCTGCTTCTGATTCAGCGGCCAGTGAAGGAGCGGCCGTCAAGGCCGCAAGCATGCTGAACGCCGCGGCGAAGCCGCCGGCGCGGAAGAAACCGAACATTCTAACCCTGTTTTGTGCGGTCGGCTGTCACGAACCCAATGCGGTTCGCTATTGCCCCCCGTCTTGCGTGCCGGCCGCTTCTGGCGCCAGCCCCGCTCCCGCTTCAACTTCGTGGCGAGAGGTGACTCGGACCGTGCCGGGAGTCAAACGAAGCGGAGCCAAGCCGCGGCGAGCGGTTGGTCACTCACGATGGATGGAGGGAACTTTTCCCTTAACCCATTTTATCAACGAGTTGCGTTTACCTTTGAGAGGCAAAGGCGGCACGCGACGCGCAGAATCGAGTCCCGGCACCGAGCATCTGGGCCAGACCACATCCGCGATCACAGCGGCTGGACCTCCAGAATTCAGCGCCCTCGCCTCCTATTACCGCACCAGCCGGAACGATCGTCTCCGAACTGCCAGGGCCACGATTCAATGAAAACCGCATGTGCGGCTGGCGAATGTTGGACTTGCCACGGGCGCGGTTCGTACCGGCATCTGGAAAGTGAACCCCGGTGCTTGTCGGTCGGACAGCACCGGGGTCACCACTCGTCCCCTGGGCAGCGAGATCGAGCAAGCTCCTTCTAGCCCGCCAATCCTTAGCTGGCGGTAAGCGGCAGCGGTAAACGGATGCACAGCCATTCCGGCGTCCACAAACCGCTTGTTCTCAGTCTCCGGCGTGCTCGGGCTTGTTCTTTCGTTTGGTGGAGGCGAGCTCTTCGAGCTGCTTTTCGGTCATCGACTCCACCATCGATTTGGAAGCACCCTTGAGCTTGCTCTTCGGGGCGTCCCCGCGCTTGGCCGACAGGGCCGCGCCGGCGGCTTTCTGCTGGGCTTTCGATTTGGCAGGCATTCACCTACTCCCTGGCACCTTCTCCTTGGCTGCCTATCGGAACTCTCGGGAAAAGCGGGTTGTTCCTGGTCGATCGCTGCGGCTAAGGCGGCGCTCCGACGCCGGGAGAGCGATAAGATGGACGAAATTGAGTGGTGGGAATTCGATACGCCGGCAGAAATGGCCGAGCAGGCCGCGGGCGATATCGGGTTCGTCATCGAGAGCGCGATCTCGGCGCATGGTGGAGCTCGGATCGCACTGCCGGGAGGCAGCACGCCAAAGCCGATCTTGAAGGCGCTGGCCAAGAATAAGAGCATCGCCTGGCCGAAAGTCACGATCCTGCCGACCGACGACCGTCTGGTGCCGCTCAGCGATCGGCTCAGCAACTATGCTATGCTGGAGGCGGCATTCCGTCCCGTGGGTGCGGAGGTCATCTCACTTGTCGATGAAGCGGCGCTCGGCGACGTTGCGGAAGCGGGCAGGCTCGCTGACGCCCGCCTCGCTCTCTTGCAGTGGCCGCTGGACCTCGTCTGCCTCGGCATGGGAGCGGATGGGCACACGGCGTCCATCTTTCCAGGGCCCGACCTCGACAAGGCGCTGTCGGGCCCCCGCGAACGGCGCGCGGTTGGCGTCAGGCCCGATCCGTTGCCGCCGGAAGCGCCTGTCGCGCGAGTCACTCTCACCGCAGCCGCAATCACCTCGGCCCGCACCGTGATGATCGCGATCTCGGGGCCTGAGAAGCGGCGCGTGCTCGAGCGGGCGATTCAGGAGGGGCCGCTCTCGAAGGCACCGATCGGGCGGCTCGTCGCCGAGCTCGACACCGCAATCGACATCTTCTGGAGCGCGGAATAAGGGCCCGCAGACCTTTCTTGGTCTAGACACGTTCCCGGTTGGATTGAACCGGGAACGGGTCCAGTTTGCTTTGTTTGCCGTGCTTTCCGAGCCGTCAGGTGATTCCATCTGACTTGAAACCACTCTAAGCCAGTTCCTCGAGTTGCAGCGCACGGAGCAAAGCCAGCCGCGCGCGCTCAAGCTCACCCCACAATTCCGGCCTCAGCAGGTCCTCCGGAGCGATCCGATCGGGCCAGTGCTGCTCGACGGTGGCTGCGATCCGATCGAGCTTGGCCGCATCGGCCAGGAATCGCCCGTCGACCGTCTCTGGGTCCGCCACCACGCGGAGCCTCAGGCAGGCCGGGCCGCCCCCATTGGCCATCGACTGGCGAACGTCGACGACGAGCAGCTTACGGATCGGGCCGTTCCCCGCCACCATCTCCTCCAGCCAGTTCCAAACGCTGGGAGTCTCGCGTGCTTCCTCTGGAAGGATGAGCGCCATGACGCCTTCAGGCAGGGTCACGAGCTGCGCGTTGAAGAGATAGCTCTTGATGGCATCTTCGAGGCTGACGGCGCTTGCCGGCACTTCCACGATCTCGACCTGCGGCAGCAGCCGCTTCAGCTCCGTGTAGAAATCCACTTTGTTCTCGAACGCCTGTTCGTGCGTGAAGAGAACAGTCTCGTTCGCCACCGCCACCACGTCGTTGTGGAACGCGCCGGCCGCGATCGCCTCCTCGGACTGGCAGACGAACAGAGCCCGCTCCGGCTGAAGCTTGTGGAGGCGAGCGATCGCGCGGGAAGCCTCCACATGCTGCCGGGTTGGAAAGGCGCCGCCGCGCTGGCCGTAAACAAACACCTCCACTCCGGGAGCGCCGTGCGAGGTCCCGAGCCGCATGTGATTGGCCGCGCCCTCGTCGGCGAAGGTGGCTGGAACGGGAGCGTGCACAGCGAAATGACGTTCGTCTGCAAAGGCAAGCCGGAGCTGCGCGAGGGTTGCGGGCCATTCGTGGCTGCGGTGCGCCATGGTCCGGAGGTTCGCCACGGTAAGGTGGCAGCGTCCGTCGGCCGTGTCGGGCGCCGGCGACACGGTGGCCGCATTGGCAGCCCACATGGCCGACGCCGAAAAGGCAGCGGGCCGGAGCGAGGCCGGAACCTCCTCCACATTGGTCCCGAGCTCGGCCAGCCAAAGCTGGTCCGGGCGCGGGTGAGGAAGAAGCAGACCCTGCGGGAGGCCCAGCTCGAAATTGTGGCGCATCTTAGCGAGCCCCTGCAGCGCCGCCGCCTTCGGGTGCGAGACCTGGCCCTTGTTGGTGAAGGAGGCGAGATTGCCGAGGCTCAGGCCAGCATAATTGTGGCTGGGACCGATAATGCCATCGAAGTTGATTTCCCGGATGGCCATCTCAGCGACCCATCGCCAGAAAGCTTTCGCCGGGCCTCAGAGCGAGAAGCTCAGCGGTTTCGGGGCTGAGAAGGCCACTGCCGTCCGGCTGGAGCCGCACCGCCCCATAGCATGCGGCGAACGTCTTGAGGTGCCCCGCAGCGAGCATCATCGGCTCACCTTCGACACCGGCAGAGACCCCCGAGAGCGTCAGCTCCCGCGAATCCCGGATCGTGCGGACCTGATCCGTCGCTGCCGACATGGTGGGCCCAGCGTCGAAAATGTCGACATAACAGTCAAAGGCGAAGCCCTCATTCTCGAGCATCTTCATCGCGGCCCGGCCCGACGGATGCGGTACGCCGATGACCGTGCGCGCGCTGTCGGGAAGAAGCGCCGTGTAGATCGGGGTCTTCGGCATCAGATCGGCGATGAACTGCGTTCCGTACATCGCATTGAATTCGTCAGCCTCGCGGAAATCCATTCCAAAGAACTTTCCGCCGACAGCATCCCAGAACGGAGAGCGCCCGCTTTCATCGATCACGCCGCGAAGTTCCGCCAGCAGGCGACCGGCAAAGCGGTTCCGGTGCTTCTTGATGAAAAGATATCGGCTTCGGGCGAGGAGCAATCCAAGGCCGCCCGCACGCTCGCCAGGATGAAGGAACAGCCCGCCGACTTCCGAACAGCCTTCAAAATCGGTGCACAGCGTCAGCGTCTCGGCCCTGAAGGTCTTCCCCAGCGCCTTGGACGTCTGGGTGAGGGTGCTGAGGCGGTAGCTGTAGAAAGGCCACTCCGCCCCGACCATGCCGAAGATCTGCGACGTGCCGCGGACCTGGCCCGCCTCCACATTTTCCAGCACCATGAGGTACAAGCTATCGTTCGGGACCTCCGTCTCGGCCTCGAACGCCTTTTCCGAGCGGATCAGCTTCTCGACCAGCGAGCCGCGGTCGGGCGGCAGGTTGGTGAAGCCACCGCCGGTGAGCTTCGCCATTTCGTAAATGGCTTGAAAGTCGTCATTGCCGGCCGGGCGGACGCGGAAGGTCACAAGGCTGCTCCCGAGGCAAGGCGAAGAATGGTGAGCGCCGAAAGCTGCGCCCGCTCCACGAGGCTGTCGACCAGCAGATACTCGTCGGAGGAGTGGATCGCGCCGCCGCGTACGCCCATCGTGTCGACGACCGGCACCCCGCACGCGGCGATATTGTTGCCGTCGCAAACGCCTCCCGTTGCCCGCCAGCCAATCTCCTGACCGAGGTCGGCCCCGCAACTCCTGACGAGCTGGAACAGCTTTTCGGCACGCGCATCGATCGGCTTGGGCGGGCGCGCGAAGCCGCCATGCAGGTGGACCTCGACGTCGTGCGCGCCCGCAACGTCGTTGATCGCTCGGTCGAGCTCCGCTTGCGCCTGCCGTTGGTTCGCCAGCGTCGCCGGGCGCATATTGACGCGGAGCACGGCACGGTCAGGGACGACATTGTTGGGGCTTCCGCCATCGATCCGTGCCGGGTTCACCGACAGCCCTGGCCGCCTCAAGGAGGCGAGCCGAAGCGTGAGGTCCGCGGCAGCGATGATTGCATTTCGCCCGTCCTCGGGGTTCCGGCCCGCGTGCGCGCTCCTCCCCTCGATCAGAATGGAGAAGTTGCCGCTCCCCGGCCGCGCGCCGGCGAGGGTTCCATCGGCAAGCGCAGACGGTTCGTAGGTCAGCGCGGCGCCTTTTCCGCGCGCGGCCTCAGCAATCAGCGCAGCCGAACCGAGGGAGCCGACTTCCTCATCGCTGTTGATGACGATTTCATAGCCGAGGTCGGAAGCCGCTTGGGACGCTTCCACTGCTTTCAACGCGGCAAGCATAACCGCGATGCCGCCTTTCATGTCGGCCACCCCGGGGCCGCCCAGCACCCGATCTTGCTCACGCCAGCCGACCAGTTGGAATGGGTGGTCGGGCCCAAATACTGTATCCATGTGGCCGGTGAAGAGCAGTTGCACTGGAGCCTCGGGTCTGACCTTCACGTGGAGGTTTTGGCCATGCGCGAGCGGCTTCAGTCCACCGTTCGGCTCCATTTCGTCGACAGCGGCTGGATCGACGAGCCGCACCTCGCCGGGGAGGGCGGCAAACGTGTCCGCATAGACGGCGGCCATTTCTTTGAGGCCCACAAGGTTGCGCGAGCCGCTGTTGATCGAGGCCCAGGCCCGCACCTGGTCCAGCATCGGCTCACCGGCGCAACGCTCGGTCGCCGCCGCTTCGATTGCTGAAAGCCCCCCCATCGGGCGTCTCTAGCGCTGCTTTTCAGCCAAAGCCACACTTGCCAGCGTTCAGGCCCTCAGGGGTGTCGAATGGCCCTCATAGCCATTTGGCAAAGGCGTTCAGCACCTCTCGGTAGAGCTCTCGCTTGAATGGCACGATCATCGCCGGGAGCTCGGATGGATCCGCCCATTTCCAAGCGCGGAATTCGGGATGTTCGGTCTGGATGTCGATATCCTCGTCACGCCCGGTGAAGCGGCACAGGAACCAGTGCTGCCGCTGCCCACGCCATTTTCCCTTCCACAATTTGCCGACGAGGTCGTCGGGAAGCTCGTACAGCAGCTCAGTGGGGCAGCGGGCGATGATCTCGACCTTGTCGCGCGTGATGCCCGTTTCCTCTTCCAGTTCTCGAAGCGCGCCGTCTTGCGGATCCTCATCTTCCTCAAGGCCACCCTGGGGCATCTGCCACGCCTCGAGCGTACTATCGAGCCGCTGCGCGACGAACACCTTGCGCTCCCGGTTCAGCAGCATCACTCCGGCTCCGGGACGATAGGGGAGGCTGGTCTTGCCGGTCATCGCCCTGTCCCTTCGGCGATCATCAGCTTCAATATCTGGACGCACCCATGAATATCGTCCTCTGACGAAGGAATGGCTTTGCGCAGGTTGATGAACCCGTGGATATTGCCTTTGGCCTCCCGGAAGACCGTGTAAACGCCCGCTTCAGCGGTCGCAGCGGCATAGGCGCGGCCCTGATCGCGGATCGGGTCGAGGCTTGCCGTGACGACGAGCGTGGGCGGCATTCCCGCCTGGCTCTTCACCATCGGCGAGTAGCGCCAATCCTTCGGGTCTGCACAATAGCAAGTGTCGAACCAGCGCATGGCATCCCTGCTGAGCAGATAGCCTTCAGCGAAATCTTCAAAGGAAGGATAGCCTTTGGCTGGATCCGCCGCCGGATAGATCGGCCATTGCGCCAGCACCGGGACGGCTGCCGGCTCATCGCGCAACGAAAGCGAAACCACGATGGCGAAGTTGCCGCCGGCGCTGTCGCCGCAAAGCACCAGCCCGGTGACTTGGCGGCCCAGCGCCTCCGGAGTGTCCGCAATCCAGCGAGTCGCGGCGATCGCGTCCTCGATGCCCGCCGGCCACGGATTTTCGGGCGCCAGCCGGTAGTCGACGGAGACAATTGGCATGTCGAGCTGCCGCGCCATCTCCGCGCAGAAGGGCTCGTGCGTGCCGAGGTCACCAAGCACGAATCCTCCCCCGTGGAAGAAGACCATCAGCGGTCCCGGCCCACGGTCGTGGCGCGCGTCGAACAGGCGGAGTGGAATCTCGCCCGCCGGCCCCGCTGCGATGAGGTCACGGTTCACCGCCAGCTCGCCCACGGCTGCGTCTGCGACGTGGCGGGACGCATGCATCATGTTGCGGGCTTCCACCGGACCAACTTCGTGGCTGCGAGGACCAGGGAGGTTGTTGAGGTAATCGAGAAACCTGCGGACGTCCGGCCGGACATGAGGCTCTGTCATTCTTCTCTCCAATGGGGAGGGGCCGTGGCGGATGCCGGATGCGGAGCTTACCTAGTGGGCATGCTGCACCTCGTCCATCATCCCCTCTACGTCTCGACAGGCCCGGTCAGCGGGCAATTTCCCTGGGACAAATACGGGCTGCTCCTGATGGCCATCAACGAGACCGGAGCCGTGGCGCTCCACGAGCCGGAACCGATGCCGCGCCACTGGATCGAGGCGGTGCACGATCCCGACTATGTCGCCGAGGTGCTCGAGCTGCGCGTGCCGCCTGACAAGGCACGACGCATTGGCTTTCAAGTGACCGAGCGCCTCGCCGCCCGGGCGCAGCATACACCGGGCGGAACGTGGCTCGCGGCGAAGCTTGCGCTTCAGCATGGCTTTGCAGCCAACGGCGCCGGCGGCAGCCACCATGCCTTGACGGACACAGGTGCCGGCTACTGTATTTTCAACGATCTCGCGATCGCTGCTCATCGGCTGCTGGAAGAAGGCGATGCGGAGCGCATCCTTATCGTCGACTGCGACGTTCACCAGGGGGATGGCACCGCAGCCCTGCTCGCCGGGCGCCCGAACGTCGCCACCTATTCGATTCACGGCGAGAAGAACTTCCCGGCTCGAAAAGCGCGCTCGACCCTCGACGTGCCGCTCCCCGACGGGATCGGGGACGATGCCTATCTGGAGGCGCTGACGCGAACCCTTCCGCCCTTGGTCGACAGCTTCGGTCCCGATCTCATCCTCTACCAGGCCGGGGTGGATCCCCATGCCGATGATCGGCTCGGCCGGCTTACCCTCAGCGATGCCGGACTTGCCGGGCGCGATCTGTTGGTCGCGGCGGAGGCAAAGCGGGCCGGCGCGCCGCTCGCGAGCGTGCTTGGCGGCGGCTACGGCAACGACCGGCTTGTCGTTGCGCGACGTCATGCCGCCACGATCCGCACGCTGCACCATGCGCTCGTCGCGGCGCCGGTCTAGCCGGTTGAGAAAGCGGCAGCTCATCCTATCTAGTTGGGGCACGTTCCCGGCGTTGAAGCGGCGCCGCTGCGCGCGTAGGGTCACCTCTGAACATTCGAAGGACGATTGATGGCGACCGCCACCCATTTCGCGACTCCTGAAGAAGCTCGCAGCGACACCCCGCTCGAGGCCGTGGTCGTTCGCTTTGCCGGCGATAGCGGCGACGGCATGCAGCTGACCGGCGGCCAGTTCACGCTCTCGACCGCGCTTGCCGGCAACGATCTTGCGACCTTCCCCGACTTCCCGGCCGAAATCCGCGCCCCACAGGGGACGACCTTTGGCGTTTCGGCTTTCCAGATCAATTTCGGTTCCTCAGCGGTTGATACTGCCGGCGACGCGCCCGACGTGCTGATCGCGATGAATCCGGCGGCGCTACGAGTGAACGTTGCCGCATTGAAACCGGGCGGCCTCATCATTGCCGATATTGGCGAGTTCGGCGCGAGGAACCTCGCCAAAGCCGGATATGCGAGCAATCCGCTCGAGGATGGCTCGCTTGCCAAGTGGCAGCTTATCCCGTTCAACATCAGCCAGTTGACCCTTGATGCAGTGAAGCCCTTCGGCCTTGGCAACAAGGAGGCTTTGCGCTGTAAGAATATGTGGACGCTGGGTCTCGCGCTCTGGATGTTCGATCGCGACAAGGCTCCGATCGAGGAATGGCTGAAGACCAAGTTCGCCAAGGCACCCGAGCTGGCCGAGGCGAACATCGCCGCGCTTCGGGCCGGCCATGCTTATGGCGAGACCGCCGAAATCGGCGGTCAGATCCCTCAACGCCACATCGATCCGGCGCCCGCGGAGCCGGGACTTTATCGCACCGTCACGGGAGCCGAGGCCATTTCGATCGGGCTGGTCGCGGGCGCGCAGCTTGCGGGGCTCCCGATGTTCTTCGGCGGCTATCCGATCACGCCTGCTTCGGCGATCCTCCACCACCTCTCCCGGCTGAAGGAATATGGCGTCACCACCTTCCAGGCCGAGGACGAGATTGCTGCCATTGGCAGCGCAATCGGTGCGAGCTTCGCGGGCTCGCTGGGCGTCACCTCCTCCTCGGGTCCCGGAATCGCCTTGAAGGCGGAGGCGATGGGCCTCGCCATCATGACCGAGCTGCCGCTCGTCATCATCAATTCGCAGCGCGGCGGCCCTTCCACGGGCCTTCCGACCAAGACTGAGCAGTCGGACCTCTACCAGGCGGTGTACGGCCGCAATGGCGATGCTCCAATGCCGGTGATCGCCGCCCGCTCGCCTGCCGATGCGTTCGACTGCGCGATCGAAGCGTGCCGGATCGCAACCCAGTTCATGACGCCGGTCATGCTGCTCACGGATGGCTATATCGCCAATGCCGCCGAGCCGTGGAAGGTGCCGGACATGGCCGGTTACGAGCCATTCCCAGTCCATTTTCACGACGAGCCTCCGGCTGAAGGGGAGGCCGTAAACCCTTATGCCCGCGACGAAAAGCTCGCGCGGGTCTGGATCAAGCCGGGAACGCCGGGGCTCACGCACCGGATCGGCGGCATCGAGAAG
>JALYNE010000059.1 GCA_030773375.1 Pseudomonadota bacterium | reverse complement strand
GGATCGGCGTCGGCGAGCTTGCGGCGCAGCCGGCTGACCGCGATGTCGATCGCGCGGTCATAAGGCGCGGCATCGACGCCGCGCGCGAGGTCGAGCAGCGCGTCGCGGCTGAGGATGCGTCCGGGGCGCTGCACGAAAGCTGCGAGCAGCGCGTGGTCTCCCTCACTGAGCGTCACCGGCTTCCCTGCCGGATCGCGCAGCCGGCGCTCGTCCGCGTGCAGCCACCAGCCGGCGAAGGTCACCCCGCCTCTGCTCGGCTCCCCGGCACGCGGCCGGCGTAACAGCGCGCGCACCCGTGCCAGCAACTCGCGCGGCTCGAACGGCTTGGTCAGGTAATCCCACGCGCCGACCTCCAGCCCCACCACCCGATCCGTCACCCCGTCGAGCGCGCTCAGCATGAGGATCGGGATGCCTGCCGGTTCCAGGCGGCGGCACAGCGACAGCCCGTCCTCCCCGGGCATCATCACGTCTAGCACCACCAGGTCGGTCGGTGCCTCGGCGAGCAGCCGGTCGCACGCAGCAGCGCGGTCGGCGGTGCGCACCGCATAGCCGTGGGCGCCGAGAAACTCGGCGAGCGCGTCGCGAATGCTTGTGTCGTCGTCGACGACGAGAATGTGGTCTGCGGCGATGGCGTCGGGCTCCCGTGTCCCCTGCGACTAGCATGGGATTGTAGCATCCGTGTATCCGCCGCCGCTACAGGCCGGGCATCGCCGCGTTACCATTCCCTGCTCTGATCGAACCGTTAATCGATGAGGAGATGGGAGTGACTGGCACCATTGTCTTGAACCTATTGGCGACTGTCGTCGCCCTTGGACAGGCGCAGCCGCAGCAGGGTTGCGCCACGGTGCGGGCCGCGTGCCCTGGGCGAAGGCGTGCATAGAGGAGTCGGACGGCGTTGCGCTCGCGGCCAACCACGCGGCTGCGCGCGCGTTGCTGGCGGAGTCGCGGATCGGTGGGCAGCGCTTCCGTGACGCGTTCGGGCGCGAGCCGGCGCGTTTCGTAGTGTTCAGCTACGACGATAACTCGCTTGGCATGGTAGGGCGGGAAGCGGCACGCGTGCTGGGTTTCCGTGCCGTGCTGCCGCTGCCCTCACCGGCGCTCGTGGAGCGGCAGAGGGCAGAAGCGATGCGCCGCTTCCAGGCGGCGAGCGGCGGCGGCGCGATGCCCCACACAGAGCGTCGCGCGGGCGGCCTCCGCGCGGGTGAGCCTCGAGGCGAGAACCAAGTCGCCCACGAACTGGGGCATATGTGGTACACTGCGGCTTTCTGGCCCGCCGCGTCGCCGCCAACCACCCGGCCTACGCCGCGCTACGGCTCGCCGGCGCCCGACTGGCTGGACGAGGCCGCCGCGATGCTGATGGAGAACGAGGCCGGCGCGCGCGGCTACCGGCAGATGTTTGCCGACGGCCGCGGCGCAGACCCGGCGCGCGCCGCCGCGATTTCGCCTGAGATGCCGCTTGCCGAGCTGACCAGCATGACGCACCCGGCGATGGCGGCCATGCCGGCTGGCGTGGCGGCGGGGCCAACGCAGATCGTCACCGGACGTCCCTCGCTCTTCTACGCAGAGGTGCGGGTGTTTACCGACTATCTCGTCAACCGCAGCGGCAACCCGCGCATCCTGGCGGCGGTATCAGAGGGGCTGCGCGGTGGCGGCACGCTTGACGCATGGCTCGCCGCCAATGGCGCGAAGAACCGGTTGCCGACGTCACTCGCCGCGATTCAGGCCGATTGGGACGACTGGCTCGACCAGCGCTTCGGCCCCGCCCAGGACGCGCCGTGAAATGGTGGAAGGCGCCGGTCGGCCTCGCCGCGGCCGGTATCCTCGCCGCCTCCACGGCCGCAGTCCCTACCGAGCAGAGAGCCCTCCGCACGCACGTCTCGGTGCTCGCCGACGACGCCATGGCAGGACGCAAGGCGGGCACCGCCGCCTATGAGCGCGCGGCTGGCTACGTGGTGGAGCAGTTTAACGCGGCGGGGCTGATGTCGGCACCCGGGAGCGATTGGTTGCAGCGCGTGCCGCTGGTCGCACTGGCCCATGCCGAGCCCGGCCAGGCGACCTTTACGCGACGCGGCAGAACGGTGGCGCTCGGCCCCGACGATATCGCGTTGTCGCTGCCGGCGCAGCAGGAGGATGAACACGTATCCGGCACGCTGGTGGCGGCGGGCCACTGCATTGTGGACCGGGCGGCGGGGGTCGACGACTTCGCTGGGCTCGACCTGCGCGGCAGGATCGCGGCCTGCAAGGCGGGGGCTCCGGCCAGTCTATCGCCATCGGCGCGCACGATCCACGGCGAGCCGGCCGAGCAGGCCCGCGCCGCCCGCGCACGCGGCGCGATCGGCATCGTCCTGATCCAGTCTGCAGGCCAGGCCGAGACCACCAGCTTCTCCCGCATCGCTCGGGCCTGGCGGGCGCCCCGCCTCGTTATCGACGACCTGGCCGACGAGGGTCGTGTGCTGGGCCTCCTCAGCGCCGGTGCGGCCGCACGCGTGCTGGCTGGGGAAGGCCAAGCGTCATTGACCCTCGACAGCTCGGCTTGGCGCGAGCGACTGTCGAGCAGCAACGTCGTCGGCTGGCTCCCGGGCGCCGATCCACGACGGCGGCGCGAGGCAGTCGTGGTAACCGCGCATCTCGACCATCTCGGCGACCAAGTCCCGCCGATGATGGGGAGCGCGGATCGCATCGCCAATGGCGCGCTGGACAACGCAATGGGTGTCGCGGTCATGATCGAGGTTGCGCGTCGCCTAGCGCAGGCGCCGCGGCGGCCGGCGCGTAGTATTTTATTCGTTGCGTTCACCGCGGAGGAGCAGGGCCTGTTGGGGTCGCGATGGTTCGTCCGCCACATGCCGGTGGCTGGGGGGCGGCTGGTCGCGAACGTCAACCTCGACATGCCGATCATCACTTATCCGCTGGCCGACGTCTTGCTCCGCGGCACGGGCTGGGATGATGCGCTCTTCCTTCGTGCAGCCGAACGCCAACTCGGCCTGCCGATCATGGTGGAGAACGACACCGCCCCACCGTCCGACAACCTGAGCTTCACTCGGGTCGGCGTTCGCACCTACGTGCCGCTGCCGGGTGTGGGGGGCGATGGCGCGGCGGCAGTGCGGCGGTTCCTCGCCGAACACTATCACCGCCCGAGTGACGACCTGTCGTTACCGATCGACTGGACAGCAGCCAATCGGTACGTCACGTTCGTCCACCTCCTGACGTCCGAAATCGCCGAGGGCGCGACGTAGCATAATTTCGTCGCTTTCGCGTCTCGGCTTTCTACGAAGCGGACCGTCGTCAAACACAGTTTTGCAGGCCGCGGCTTTGTCAGACCAAATGCCTGACTCCACGCGTGCCGAGCGAGTTTTTTAGGGGAAGCACATGCAAAAGATTGCCATTTTGCTAGCATCAACCTTGCTGCATTCTGCGGCCCCCGCACCTGCTTCAGAGCCCCTGCTTGGGGGCGCCTGGAATGTCACTGCGATTTATGCGGGAACGGCAGCGGATCGGGATCAATGCAGCTGACTGTTCGTGCCGGCAGGATTGAAGGTGCGTCCGAACCGCTAGACGAGAACCAATTCTTTCCACTTACCGTTCGGGGCAGGCCACAGGGTCACAGCGCAGAGCTCGAGCTGCTGTCGGGTCAAAACGCGGTAGGTCGCATGCGGATCACCGCCAAGGGGGACACGCGGGGACGGTGCTGCCCTTCTCCTGCCGCATTTCGGCGGAACATCGGAGCAGTTTGGGGAGCCGGCGTGAAAAGCAGAAGAGGGATCGTTCGGGCCGCCAAAGCGGCGTGCCTTGCCTTAGTATTTGGGACTTCGGCTCCTTTGCTTTCGATGGCGCAGCATCCCCTCCGGGTCGATGACGTGCTCGACATAGTCAGCCTGGAGCGGGCGGTGGCCAGCCCCGATGGCGAGTGGGTTGCCGCAGTGGTGCAGCGGCCCGCGAGGCCGGGCGAGGCATTTGGGCGCGCGGCTTACGAGGTAGATCCTTCACGCAGCGACATCTGGCTGGTGTCCCGGCGTCACCGGCGAGCCCCGCAACCTCACCGCCGGCGCAGGCCAAGCGGCCGGCTTCTGGTGCCCGGCCTGGTCTCCCGACGGCCGCAGACTGGCCATGCTGTCCACCCGCCCTGAGGCGCACGAGCCACGTGGCGGCGACAATGTCCGGCTCTACATGTGGGAGCGCGATAGCGGCACCCTGCGCCGGCTGGACGATGCCGCTATGATGACGCAGACGCGGTACGGTTCGCCACTCTACGCGCTCGATGTCCGCGCGGGCGCTGGCGCGCTTGCCGCAGTCTGCCTGGAAAACGACGAGAACGCGCCTTTCGTCTGGGTCGACAATCGACGCGTGCTCGCGCTCACGCTGCCGAAGGGGCAGGTTTCTGCCCTGCTCGACGAATATGGTCGCGTCTACGATCATGCGGAGGTAACTCGCCGCGCCATCCTCAGCGGTGTCACGCCCACGGCAACGGCGGCCGGCACCGACGCAGAGCGGATCGCTCGGGATGAGGGTGCTCACGCGGCCGTCCTGCGGCTGCTCGATGTCGGCGGCGGCACGACCGGCACCATCGCCACCATTCCTACCCACCCGTTCCAGGGGAAGCTGTCGGTGGTCGTGTCGCCTGACGCACGGCGCATCGCGTTGATGCCGCCATTGGGCATGATCCCGCAGCAAAATGGCGAGGCCATTCCCCACCACCGGGACGACTGGCAGGTGGAAAAGAAATTGGGGTTTGTCGATCTCGCCCCCGGGGCCACCGTCCTCTGGGCGACCCTCCCGGACGAGGGGCGCTATCCTGTCGAGCTATTCGGCTGGTCCCCCGACTCGCGCATGGTGGCACTGCGTGGGCGCGCCCGCTTCGCCGACAAACGAACGAGCTTGTTCGTCGCTTCGGCGGATAAGGCGCAGGTGCAGGCAGCCGTCCCGGGCCTTACCGTCGGCACGCCCGAGTCGGGATTTTATCCGCGGGAGCCCGCCGCTCGATGGATCGATGCGCGACGGCTCCTCGTCCAAGGCCAGGAAGCCGGAGCTCCACGCGACGACTGGTGGCTGGTTCATCCGG
Source organism: Pseudomonadota bacterium (assembly GCA_030773375.1). Classification (GTDB taxonomy): domain Bacteria; phylum Pseudomonadota; class Alphaproteobacteria; order Sphingomonadales; family Sphingomonadaceae; genus Allosphingosinicella. The sequence goes on along the minus strand of JALYNE010000059.1, from coordinate 6,876 downwards.
GCGCGGCGCACGTCAACCTCAGCCGTGATCTCCCGAAGGCGCCATCGGCGTTCCGCCGCGCTGCCGATGGTCGCTTGGTGACGCTCGCCGACACTTCACTGCTCGCGCTCGACGAGGCGGCTGGTCGCCTGGTACCGCTTTCAAACACGGCCGTTCCGCCGGGCGCGTGGCTGGCCTGGCCAAAGGATCCTGACCGCCCTGCGCGTGCGCTGATTGTTGGATCGGCATCGGGAGACGAACAAGTCTTTCACCAGTTCGAGTTCGAAGGGAAGGGGAGCGCCAGCCGCTTCAGCACGCCGGCGCGCGCCGAGCTGCTCGAGATCGACCGAGGCGGGGCTCTGTGGCGGCATTCGACCCGCTCGGGGCTGTTCCTGCGCGAGACACCAGTCACTGGCAGCCCGGCGCGGGACCTGCTCTCGCTCAACACCCACCTCGCCGACGTCGCGTGGGGCCGGTCAATGCTGATCGACTATGCCGCGGGCGACGGGCAGTCGCTGAAAGCTGCCGTCATCCTGCCGCCCGGCTACCGGGAGGGACAGCGTTACCCGGTCATCACCTGGATCTATCCCGGCAACGTCGTCCGGTCGCTGGAGACCTTCTTTCTCAATCCGCACATGCCCGGATTGTACAATTTGCAGCTCTATGCCGCCGCCGGTTACGTGGTGCTGATCCCGTCCATGCCAATCCAACGCGATCGGCTGAAGAACGACAGCTATGCCGACCTGCCGAACGGCGTCTTGCCCGCGGTCGATCGCTTGGTGTCCCTTGGCATTGCCGATCCGGGAAGGGTCGGCGTCTTTGGTCAGAGCCTGGGCGGCTACGGCGTCTACGGCCTCGTCACGCAGACCAACCGCTTCAAGGCCGCCGTCGCGATCGCCGGCATGACCGATGTCGCGCAATTCCATGGCCAGTTTGATCCCACGGCACGGGGCTATCCGGGGATCGAGCATGAGAAATCCGCCAATTGGTCGATCGTCGAGTCCGGAATGGGCTTTGGGGTGCCCCCTTACGAGGACCAGGCGTTCTACTGGCGCAACTCGCCGCTGTCCTACGTCGATCGGGTCGAGACGCCGCTGCTGCTGATCCACGGCCAGTTGGACAAGCGCGCGACGATGGCACACGCCGAGACCTTCTTTTCCGAGCTTCACCGTCAGGGGAAAACGGCGCGCCTGCTGCGCTACTGGGGTGACGATCACGCTCTCGCCCGCTCCCCGGCGAACATCCGCGATGTGGTGGGCGAGACGCTGCGCTGGTTCGATCGCTATCTGGGGGCGCCGGACGCAGCCGTGCGCGGGCAAGGTGGAGCGGCGGGCACGCAGAGGTAGAGCTGGCCGCGAAGGTCCGCTCACGCGGCAGTGCGGTTCCAAAGCAGTCGGTCCGCTCGCGGCCACGGGTAGACATCTGCTGCGCGCGGCGAAGGTCCGCTTCCCACCCGCTTCAGACATTCCGTCGAAGGTCCGAGTTCGACGCATCGCGGACATTCCCCTTAGCCGGGCTACAGCCAAAAGCATCGCGCCCGCTCGCAACGCTCGCGTAGCCATCTCTGTGGTCGCGCCGCGTTAACCGATTGCGCACCTATGGAGGCTACAGCCTCCCGCGTGGGGGACTTTTCTATGGCCGAGCGTACATTGGTTGAGAGAACGGCATCTGATCGGCGCGGAAGCGACCGGCGCAGAATTTCAGATGGGGACTATTCAGGTTCAGAGCGGCGGTCGAGCGATCGACGAGAGGGTAAGCGGCGCACCGTTGATAATGGCAGCTGACTCAGTCCGATTTAAAAAGGGCGCCCGGCTTTCCCCGGACGCCCTTCAGCTCCCTACCGCAACGAATGCGAGTACTGGTACTCATTTCCCTTAACGCGGCCGCCACTATAGATGCTATCCTTGCCGAAAGGCTAGGCTAGGACGGCGGCCCTTCTTCCGTGGTGGTCGGCGCCTCCGGGCGCTTCAGGATATCGATCTTCAGACCCTCGGAATGGCCGCCTCTGCGCCGCTTTCCGCTCCTGTGGCGGGAGCTCTTTGCTGCTTCATCCTTGGCGAACAGGTCGATCTTGGTGTGCTTCCCGCGCCGCGATGCAGAGAGCTTGCCATGGGCTTGCTCGCGTTTGCGCTGGACGTACTTGCTGAGGAGGTAGGCCGTGATCGCCGAAACAGTGATCAGCAGGATCAATATCAGCAGAAACTGCGCGATTGGTTGCAGCCGTGCGTCTAAGCTGTCTCCGCCCACCCACGCCTCCTTGGCGAGCTACCCGCCCGCCCAGTCATTGCTGCTCGTCCTTTTTGCGCAAATCGAGCCGCAGGTGGGTTCTGCGTCGCCGACGTGCGGTGCGCGCGCTGATCCACCAGAGTACGATGCCGGCGCCGACCATGATTACAATAAGCGCGTAGGCGATTTCCTGTCTCACGCGATCCTTTCACAAGCGGCCGTGGAGACTGCACTTACTTGCTGGAGGAGTCTCCCTGCGCTTGGTGCGCCTTCAGCCCGATTTGGTGCTCAGAATGCGCAGTGGTCGCAGCCTGCATTCGCTTCCTCCTGCCGAGCTCATCGCGGGCATCGAGGGCGGATGCTTTGCACGCGAGCGTCAACGGCGCCGTCCGTCGATTGCGGACCATCAGGCATCATCCCTAAGGTGGAGGTGTTGAGGAGGGTGCCGATAACGCGTGACGTCTATGCACACCCATTCTCTTCCTACTGTCAGAAGGTGCTCATCGCGCTTTACGAGAACGACACGCCCTTCGACTATCTGAAGCTCGATCCCTCCTAACCCGAGATCGGCGCCGAGTTCGCCTCCCTCCGGCCGATCAAGCATTTCCCGGTGCTGCTCGACGGGGAGCAGCTTGTTGCCGAAGCGGCCTTCTGCACACCACCCGCATCAAAGCGGCGGCTCAAACGAGGCTGACCGCTTCGTCGAACGGCACGATCAGGACGGGCTTTCCTGCTGGATCCCGAACGCTGACATGGCCTTTCAGGCACAAGGATCCGGCACGCACGCTGGAGCTCAGGACATCCCGGATGCCCTTGATGGCGTGCAGGCGCGCCGTAGCAAGGTCGGGGCAGTCAGCCCCCTCGTCATCGATGCACTGAAGCTCGCACTCGACAAGATCGAAATAATAGCGGCACATGATTCCTACTCCGCGGGGGCAAAAGCGAAACGTCGCCGGAAGAGCTTTTAATCCGCTGCTGCGGCTCATTGGCGCTCGAGCGAGCTGCCCGGAGTGCCGGCCGAATGATCGTTTTCGAAACTCCAGAACACAGCCCCTTCCGCCGGCCGCACCCGATGCGCCGCTCCCTGGTTGCCGCATCGAATCCTGCCGAAAACCGGTTCCCACTTTTCGGCTTGATGCTCGACTTCCTGGTTGCCGCATCGAATCCTGCCGAAAACCGGTTCCCACTTTTCGGCTCGATGCTAAGTTGGCGCGCATGATCAAGCATAGTCTCATCGCGCTCGCCTTGCTCCTGGCGCCGAGCGCCTGCACCACCATGCCGGCGCCGCCGCAGACCGCGCCCGGCCCCGACTTCCTTGCCCGCAACGCGGCCGCGAAGGGCGTGGTGACAACGCCGAGCGGGCTGCAATATTTCGTGGTACGTTCCGGGCCCGCGACCGGCCCGCGGCCCGGACCGACCGACACCGTCACGTTCGATTATGAAGGACAGCTCACGACCGGCGAGACCTTCGACAGCAGCTATGCCCGCGGCCAGCCGCTCACCGGCGCGGTCGGGGATTTCGTGCCCGGCTTCACCGAAGCGCTGATGCTGATGCGCCCCGGCGACGAGTGGATCGTGTGGATCCCGCCCGAACTCGGCTATGGCGAGCGAGCCGCCGGCACCATCCCGCCAAACAGCGTGCTTCGCTTCAGGATGGAGCTTCGAAGCGTCACGCCCGCAGCGCCGGCTGAATAAAACAACAGATCTGCTTCGCGCGAGAACTCGCTCCACAAGCTCGCAGCGAGGCGGGCAGAAGCGCAGCGTTCGCGGACGACGGTTTCAGTGGCGTTTCGTCCGGTGCTCTGCCCACTCAGCAACCGCGTAGCGCCCGACGATCGCGTGGCCGGCGGCACTCAAATGAAGCTTGTCGGCGTGAAAGAGGTAGCGCGCCCGGAGCGCGGGCATTGAGAGGCAAGCCTCAGGGCAGGCACCGGCGCTGATCAGGCCAAAGGCCCTCGGATCCGCCTCGATCCTATCGCCGAGCACGTCGAGGTCGAGATAGTGAGCGGCGACTCCCCTTCTGGAAAGCCGCGCCAATGCCGCCCGCATCCCCGCATTGTAGTGCGCCGAGTAAGCTGACCCGATCCGCGCGATCGCCCGCCCCTTCACCTCCGGCAGCCGCCCTACGTCGCCGCCAAGGAAAAGGATGTTGCGAGCGCCGGCTGCCGCCAGTGCGTCGAGCCCTCGGGTGGCATTTGCTATGCTTTTGTCGGCAGCCGCGGGGGCAGCGGCAACGGCCTCGGCGATCCTCGCTTCGCCCGGAGCCGCTCCAAAACTTTTTTCGAACGCGCGCGCATCATTGCCGCCGATCGAGACCACGACCAGGTCCCGCGGCCCGAAGCGGCCGCTCGTTCGAGGGAAGACCGGAGGTCCTCCTCCGGCCAGGAAAGCCTTGGTCTCGGTGTCGAAACCTGCGGGGCGGTTGTTCTTCCCCGGCCCGGTCACTGCGCCGCCGAGCGCGAAATTGGCAACAGGCACCCGCAGCATCTCCGCCATCGTGTCGACGAAGTTCGTGCCGTCGGAGAAGCGTCCCTGCGGGTAGAGCCGCGGCGGTGCCACGCCGAACAGTCGGAAAATGTTGCCATCATCGACATAGCTGTCGCCGAAGGCGACGATCCGCTCGACCTTCTCGGGTGGGGCGGTCGACGCGCAGGCTGCGCCGGCGATGGTCAGCGCCGCGGCAATTACTCTCAATAACCACGCCTGGGCCATGCCAACGCTTCCATCACAGCAGCGCCACCTGGCGCGTCCGCTAGCTGGAACTTAAGCTAGCTTTTACAAGAGGTTGACAGGCGCGAAATGGCTTCACCGCGAGCTAAAGCGTTTCCCGCAAGGGGAACTGCTAGGGAGTGCACGGAATGCTGCCATCTCCGCAGCCCGGTCGCGGTTTCGCCGTTACCGCCTCCCGCTCGCGGTGGCGCTTCCCTCGGCCTTCAGGTCCACCACCTTGTCTCGCTGATAGGCGAGCACGCCGGGGAGAGGCGCCAGCCGGTCGATCAGCACGCCGAAAAAGTTCGGCATCTTGTCCGCTGCGCGAAAGTCCGCCGGCTTGACAGGAAGGTTGGCGAGCCGTTGGGGAAGAGGCATTGAAGCGCTGGCCGGTACGATCGCCTGCGCAGTCAAACCGCGCGCAGCCTGTTCGAACGCAGCGGCACGGTCCGTCGGTTTGCTTTCCGCGACCTTCTTGATCGCCTCCTGAACCGGATAACGAACTTCGCCGAGATCGACAATTTCACCAGCGCGAGCATCGAATTTTACGCTTCCCATACAATTACAAACGCCGAACATCCCATTCGGCGTTACCGCGACGTTGCCGTAGAGCGAGTAAGTGCCGGGCTCCACCGCCAGCAAATAGGTATATTCGGGCTTGTTTTTGCTGAACTGCGGCCCCGCTGCGACCTTGACGAAATTAGCCATTTCAGCCGGCGGGAACCCGAAATTCTGCAGCGTCACTTCTTGCGGCTTTGCAAAGCTCCCCGCGGCAGCGCGCTGATAAGGGGACATCTTGCGATACACCTCCTCTTCCCGCTGCCACCTCACCAGTTTCTTCTCGTACTGGGCCCGCGCCTTTGCGAACGCCGCGTCACGATCAGCCTTCCATGCCTCCATTTGCGTGGGCGTCACCTCACGGAGGAAGCGAAGCTCGGCCTTGGTCTTGGTGCGAAAGAATATGTACGACTTGGCAGGGTCAATGGTGAACGCATCCTTCTCCCCGACCTGATCGCGTGCATGCGCAGCCGAAAAGCTTCCGAGCGCGAGTGCCAGCGCCAACACGCCGTGCTTCAGTTCGTCCACTGCGTAATCTCCTCCTGATCCGGCTTTGGCCCAGAAGCGACCTTCGCCTGCTGCCGCAGGAATGCCTGTCGCTTATCCTCCTCGACCGCAGTCAGGCCTTCCTCGAAATTGAACTTCACCCAAATCTCCTTAGGCAAGCCGTAGGCTTTATACTCCTTGTAGCCCATGCAGGTGCGCATGTTCACGCGTCGCTGCTGGCGACGCATCGCCGATCCGTAAATCGCGTCTGCAAGCGCATTGCCGATCGCGCCGCCGATGGCGCCGCCGATCGTCCCCGCATAAGGATAACCGACAGGAACATTGCCCGCATGATAGCTGAGGCCCCGCGCATAGCCGTCGCATTCGGGGATATCGGCAAGCGCGGTAACGTAGTCGGTGTCTTCCCGATGGAAGTAAAAATATTTGTCAAAATTCTTGATCGCCTCCGCGTCCGGTTTGAAGGCGAGGCTGGGCACGGCCACCGCGGCCGGATCCGTGTCGGCCGGATCCGCCGCCGTCGGTTGCGCCGAAACCTGCTGAATGCCGCCGACGGCCAAAGCGACCGAAACGATTATGAACCCCAAAGACTTTTTGCGCACGAGCCCCCCTAGGAAAACGATTGCAGGCGGTAATCTAGCCGGCCCAGCGGCCGCAGGCCAAGCTCAAAAAATGATCTTGGCCGACGCGCACGAACAACTGGCGCAGACCCGTGCTGGTTCGGTATCCCGCACCCGCGGCAGGAGCCGGCGCCCTCAATGCAGATGCGTTTCTTGCACTTTACTATGTCTACCTTTGCAATTGAGAATTGCTGCTGCAGACCTAAATGGGCATCATCTGGTAGAACTCGTGTATAAGTGAAGGAATAGTTAACATGCGTATAGTCGAAACAGCCGCATC
>JALYNE010000058.1 GCA_030773375.1 Pseudomonadota bacterium | reverse complement strand
ACGGAGGCGCCGGAGCATGCGCGCTCGACCCGAACGTCGGGGAGCCCTCCCGAGGGTGTGCGGTACTCTGAAAGCACCCGCTTGCGCACAGCCTCCACGCGGTCACTCCCCATCAAACCGACTACGGCTCCCCCGAAGCCGCCGCCGGTCTGCCGCGCGCCCCCATTCTCGCCGATAGCCTCGGACATGAGCTCAGCGAGGCGATCGGTATGCGGCACGGTGATCTCGAAGTCGTCTCGTTGAGAGGCGTGGCTATCTCGCATAAGAGCTCCGACTGTATGGAGGTTACCGAGCGCGAGCTCCTTGGCCGCCGCGAGCGTGCGGTCGTTCTCTGTGATTACGTGGCGAGCGCGTCGGAGGACCAGTGGATCGAAATCAGCCGCTACCGCTCCGAGCGTAGCCAGATCAGCATCGCGGAGCGCGGGCACTCCGAGGATCGCGGCCGCCTCCTCACACTGACGTCGGCGCTCATTGTAGTGGCCTTCCACAAGGCCCCGAACAACACCGGATTGAACGATCATCACGGCAGCTTCGGATGGCAATTCCACCGGGCGCAAATCCAAGGACCGACAGTCGATGAGCAGCGCGGCGCCCTCGACCGTCGCGGCGGAGGCGAGCTGGTCGAGATTGCCGCAGCGCATCCCGACGAAGTCGTTTTCGGCGGCCTGCGCCCAGAGGGCTACTTGCTTGGGGTCCTCTCGCCTTCCGACCAAAGCTAAGACGGCGGTCGCGACGGCGACCTCAAGCGAGGCGGAGGAGGAAAGGCCGGTGCCCATCGGAACGTCCCCGGCGACCGCTATGTCTAGCCCGCCGATATCGACGCCGGCCTTTGCCAGGATTGCCACGGTCCCACGTATGTAGTCACGCCAGCCACCCAGCGCCGCCTTTTGAAGATCGGGAGACGGGAAAAACGCATCCTCCTCCTCAAAGTTGAGAGCCGCGACGCGGATCTCTCCATCGCGGCGGCGGCGCAGCGCCACGCGGGTCTCGGCACCGATCGCTACCGGCATCGCAAAGCCGTCATTATAGTCGGTGTGCTCGCCAATCAGGTTCACACGCCCGGGCGCGCGCACAACTAGATCCGGCACGCCACCGAAGCGCTTTGAAAAGCCTTCGGCGAGTCTCTGCTGTAGCGTCGGCACTAATTCACTCCTGTGCAAAGGGCTCGATGGCCCGGAGCCGCTCCGCCGCTTGCTCGGGCGTTAAATCGCGCTGCGGCTCCGCCAGCATCTCATAGCCGACCATGAATTTGCGGACGCTCGCAGATCGCAAGAGGGGCGGGTAGAAGTGCGCGTGTATTCGCCAAGCTTCTGGATGCTTGGAAGTAGCAGGCGCCTGGTGCCAGCCCATCGAGTAGGGAAAGCTGGTTGCGAACAGGCGATCATAGCGAGCTGTGATCCGCCGCAGCATGCTCGCGAGCGCCTCGCGCGCTTCCTCCTGCAGTTCAGGGAGTGTGCCCACGTCGTCGCGCGCGACTAGCAAGATTTCGAAGGGCCAGGCAGCCCACCACGGGACGATCGCAAGCCAGTGGTCGTTGCGGTCCACGATCCGAACTTCTTCCCGCTCCTCAGCGTCGACCACCTCCGCGAGAAGCTTCGTGCCGCGGGAGCCAAGCCACGCCGCCTGCCGCCCGTCCTCGATCGTAACCTGCGTCGGCACAAAGTCGCTCGCCCAGATCTGGCCGTGCGGATGCGGACTGGAGCAGCCCATCATTGCGCCCTTGTTCTCAAACACCTGAACATAGGCGTAGCTACGACTCAGTTGCGATACTTCGGAGCACCAAACGTCGACTACTCGCCTGACTTGGTGCTGATCCAGCTCCGGTAGGGTGTGCGAGTGGTGCGGGGAGAAGCAGACGACCCGCGCCTCGCCAGCAGCCGGCATCGCTCGGAAGATCTCGTCCCGCGCATCGAGAGTATGGTGGGCCGAAGTCAGTGCAGGAAAGTCGTTGGGGAAGACATACGTCTCCGGATAGGCGGGATTGCACGTGCCATTCGCCCGGATGTTCCCGGGGCACAGGTGACACTCTGGATCGTACGAGGCGACCTCTTTCGGCAGCGGCGGCGTCTCGTCACCGCGCCACGGGCGCTTGGCCCGATGTGGAGACACGAGCAACCACTCTCCCGTCAACAGGTTTAGCCTGCGGTGGGGATGTTCCGAAAAATCCAGTGCGACGGGGCAGTCGGTCATCGATGGCAAATTCGATTGATTCGAGGAAAGTGTACGTGGACGTGGCGCAGATGATCTTTCAACTGGGATCCGGCCCGTCAGGGCTGCCAGCAAAGGACAAGCTGTAGCTCAGGGTACGACATTTTATTTCCTGATCAAGCTCGATCATGTGCCGAAAGGCCCGCAGTGAGTTCCGCATGGACAAACGTGATCCGTTCTGGCGGGCAGCGGACCGTCGGGCTTGAGCTGAGAACGGTCGCGATTTGATGGGAGCCGTCACACGGCGAGCCTTTTCGGACCAGGCGAAGGAGATTGAACGCTTCAGACGCTACAAGACACCGGTGTCGCTCATCCTCTTTGATGTGGACCACTTCAAGAAGCTGAACGACACGTGGGGACATCCCTTTGGAGATGGAGGTTCTCGCAACCACGGCCGCAGTCGTGCAGGCACTTCTGCGTTCCACGGACGTCTTCAGTCGGTACGGCGGCGAGGAGTTCGCGATTCTCCTCACGGAGACTACCGCAGGAGGCGCTTCTCAGTGCGAGGCGCATTCAAACCGCACTTCGGGCTATTAAGTTGACCCACCAAGCCACTGTGACAGCAAGCTTTGGCATCAGTGAATTCGGGAGTTCGACTGATTTGTTCTCGACGCTGACGAATGGCCGCCGGCCAAGAAGCGGGTGAGGGCTGGTGCGTGGCACCGGCAACGTAAAGCATCGGTCGAAGGCAAACATTGAAATGATGCCGCACATATGTCTGCTTTAGGGAAGCTTCGGCTCAGCCATGAACGTCCGCAGATGGCGCAAAGCCGACCTGGAGCGGCCGACTGTGTCACCCGCTAAGGTGGCGGCTGGTTCTCAAGAGTCCGCTACGGGATACTGGAGTTGGAGTTTTCTGCCGATCCTAAGAATGGTGCCCCATAGAGGACAAACTGGGCACTCAGATCCTTGGGAAATTGCGCTGCGGCGGCCGTGACGAGGCAGATTTCCTTCTCCTGAGCACGCCCGCGTTTGGCCGGAAGCAGCCGATGCGCTTTGGCGCGAACACTTCGGCAAGCGGACGTTCTGAATCGAAGCGTGGAACGCCCGTCTCCAACTCATTGCAGGCACGGCTGGTTTGAGTCAGGATACCGCGAATACGAGTGCGCTATGCGCATGGTGACAATGCCACTCAGATCCACGGAAGATTAGATGCTGGATTCTATCGCAGGTTTTTCGTTTTGAAGCGGGCGCAGGTTTGCCGCAGGATCGTGGCCATTTCGCTGGCGCTTCTTTTGACGCCGGTTCAGGCAGCAACTGCCCAGGCACAATCCGCACCTTCGACTGGCACGGCTTCCACGGTGCCAAGTCATGGCGTTGTATCGCCCGACCGGAGACGTGCCGTCTGGGCAAAGGAGGACGGCACGGGCTTCTGGCTGGCGGAACGCGCAGCACCAAGCAGCGGCTGGGGCCAGCCTCAGTCTCTTCTCAGCATAAGGGGAGCCGTGCGGAACCCGGTGTTCTCGCCCGATGGGCAGCAACTCGCGTTTGAAAATCCTAGGGGCGGGCACGCGACGGGGAGCTATGGACCGTCTCGTCACCATGTGTGGGGCTTCATCGGGGTATATGATTTCGCGAACCGGCGTATTTCGTATGTTAATCCGTCCTACGGGTCAGACAGCGCCCCGGTCTGGTCGACAAATGGTGACAGGATCAGCTATACTCGCCGTGCGGAAGGAATGGCAGATCAACGTCTGACCTCACCTGTCCCGCACGCCAGCGTACGAGCCGGAGCTCTATCGTCCTTCAGCGAACGGTCCTCGCTCGAGGCGATGCTAGCTGTCCCCATCCTCTATCAACCCGCCAAGTCAGCAGATGGACGTTCCATCGCGTTCGTCGCGCGCGAAGGCAAGGAGCGCGCTGTCTATTTCGCGCGCCTGGGACAGAAGGCACGCCGCGTTGCCGAATATAACGACGATGACGGCCAAGAACTAAAGCAGGTAGCTCTCTCGCGAGACGGATCCTTGCTCGCTTACCAGCGCGGGGGTCCGGTCAATGCCAAAGGACAGGTGCCGAACCCTCGCTCCCTTCCGGAAGAGCCGGAATCTCAAATCTGGCTCGTCCGTACGTCCGGCGCTTCTTCTCCGCGCCTTCTCGGGATTGGGAACTCGCCGCAATTCTCTTCCGATGACAAACGCATCGTCTGGTCCGCCGATCGAGGGGTGATGAATGCTCCGTTGGTGCAACGGCCGGGAGCACGCTCCGCCGGTCCCGCCGAGCTGCTACTTCCGGGTCCAGCTTCGCGGCTGCGATTTTCGCCCGCGGGCGATAAAATCGTCTATGAGCGATTCGGCAACGTCGAGATATTCAACCTAGCGAACGGCGCCATTTGGAGCGTGCCGCGCCCCCCCAGTGCAAGTGATGGGCGTCCCATCTGGGCTCCGGATGGGAAGAGCATTGCCTTCGTCCGGCTGAGCGGTCCGCAGCCTCCTATGCTCGGGAGCGGTTACTCCGGCGAATTCGTGGCGAAGGAACCATGGTCGATCTGGACCGCTGATGTAGGCAGTGGTGGATCAAAACAGATCTGGAGTGCCGAGCCTAGCATCGGTTCTGCTTTTTATCCACTCGATGAGGATGCTACCGGATCCGGCAAGCAGGGCGATCAGCTTTTCTGGTCTGTCTCGGGCCACATCGCTTTCGTATCGGAGCGCGATGGCTGGCGGCACCTCTACTCTGTTCCTGAGAATGGGGGTGAGGCTCGCTTGCTTACGCCGGGGGAAGGCGAGGTTGAAGCCGCTGAGCTCAGCGCAGACCGAGAGCACATTGTCTACAGCAGTAACATCGGCGACCTGGACCGGCGGCATGTCGCGGGCGTTCCAGCTGGTGGCGGCGCGGTTCAGAAGCTAACCGGTGGCCGCTTCAGTCAATGGGGCGCGACACCCCTTGCTGACGGCGCCGTCGCCTATATTGAAGCGGGCTGGGCCAATCCCGCAGCAGTGATGCTCCGCAATTCGAACGGGAAGACGATCGCAGCGGGTGGACCATCACTTTCTTCCGATTATCCAACATCTGCCATGGTGGAACCACAGGCAGTCCAGTTTCCCGGCACCGACGGCAGCATGGCCTATGGGCAGCTGTTCGTCCCGAAGAAGCCAAATGGGTGCGGAATCATATTTGTGCACGGCGGTATCCGCCGCCAGATGCTGCTCGGATTCCATTACAAGGATGTTTATTCTAACCTCTACGAACTCAATCAGTATTTTGCTGGCCGCGGGTGCGCAGTGCTGTCGGTGGAATATCGAAGCAGCATCATGCGCGGCTATCAATTCCGCAACGCTCCCGGCTGGGGGGACGCGGGCGCCAGCGAATATCTCGATGTCGTCGGCGGAGCCAATTATCTAAAGTCGCGGCCCGAATTGGGGGTCAAGAAGATTGGCATCCACGGCCTCTCCTGGGGCGGCTACCTCACGGCGCAGGCGCTGGCACGAAATTCCGATATCTTCAGCGCTGGCCTTGACATGGCCGGCGTCCACGAATTCCTCGGCGACGGCTTCAAGCATTCGCCCGCGGCATTCGTTGGTCAATGGCGCTCCCCGGTATATCTCGCCTTCGGCGACGATGACCGGAACGTCGATTTCAACCAAGGTATCCAGCTCGCCAACGCTCTCCGGGTCAAGCAACCCGACGTTGAGGTCGTGACCCACGTCATACCTAACGAGACCCATGACATGTACCTGACCTTCGAAAACCTGGTGAGCTTGTATCAAGCGGGAGGCGACTTTCTGCTCGAGAAGCTGACATCATGATCCAAATTCGCCGAGGGTAATCTCGGGCCCGGTCCATAAACCGCATTGGTCACTTGCAGTCGATCGTGGCAGGGCCACCCAGTGCGTGCGCTATTTTGCTGCCAATACAATCGAGCGCTTTGGTAGCAACTCAGGAAACGAGGGCAACTACAGCACCAGTCGTGGCATATAGGGCAGCTTTGCGCCCCAAATGGATGCTCGCGGGCTCTGCCGCATCGGCCCAGTCGAGTTGGACCGCTGCTTGGCCATCCATTGCCCAAAGCGGCTGGTCCTCTGCGGCCGGAACGGCCGACGCTCTCGTTGTAAACGAGACGCTCTGCTGAACGACGAGAAATGACCGAAGGCAGACCGTCTGCTTTTGGAAGCCGGGAGCCGGAAAGCGGCCCCTCAGCGGGCGAGTCTTTCGACGCAAAGCAGACATTCGGAGTTACCAAAAGCACCGAGCGATCAACGCTGGTCATCGAAAGCCGACCGAGCAGCATGAGCGCCAACGGCTGACTGTGCGATCTCGATTGCGCCAGTACAATCCGAGGCGGCGATGTCTCGACGGCCCCGCCACCTGAAGACTAAAAGCCACCAGCGGCCGCGCTTCTCCTCCCGGCCAAAGCGCAGGTTGCGCGGCCTGATAACGAGATCGGCGGGTTGAGGCACTCGTGGCAAAAATCCCGAACCCGTAAGGGGCAAGCGAAAAGATGAGCCGAATTGACATCTGTGTCACTAGGCCGAACATCTCCCTAAGGAGGATTTGCAGATGGCCGGCGACCAGACGCGTATCGATGCCGCCGCGGAAGGGGTCGCCGAAGCGCGGCGCCTGTTCCAGCTCCAGCACAAGGCATCGCGGCGTGGCGGCCCGGTTAGCGCGGAGATGCGGCGCGACAGGCTCGGTCGGCTGCGGGCGCTGGTGGCGGCCAATGAGGCGGCGTTCACGGCGGCGATATCGAATGATTTCGGAGTCCGTTCAGGCACCGAGACTGAGCTTCTGGAGCTGGTGCCGACGCTGAACGCGATCCGCCATGCGCGGAAGAAGCTAGCGAATTGGATGCGGCCGGAGCGGCGGCGGGTCGCTCCCACCTTCCAGCCTGCCAGGGCGTGGGTGCGGCATGAGCCGCTAGGGGTCATCGGCATTATCTCGCCGTGGAATTACCCGCTGCAGCTTGCGCTTTCGCCTCTGGTCGACGCAATCTCGGCCGGCAACCGCGCGATGCTGAAGCCCTCCGAACTGACGCCGGCTTTTTCAGCGCTGCTGAAGCGGCTGGTCTCCGAACATTTCGATGAAGCCGAAGTGGCGGTGGTGACGGGTGGGGCCGAGGTAGGTGCGGCCTTTTCCGGCCTGCGGTTCGACCATCTCCTGTTCACCGGATCGACCGAAGTCGGCATCAAGGTGTACCAGGCGGCGGCGGCGAATCTGACGCCGGTCACGCTGGAGCTGGGCGGCAAATCCCCGGCTGTGGTCTGCCCGGATTATGCGCTGGACAAGGCCGCGCGCAGCATCGCCTTCGGCAAGTTCATCAATGCCGGGCAGACATGCATCGCGCCCGATTATGTGCTCGTCCCCGCGACCCGGGCGGAGGCCTTTGCCGAGCAGGTGATGAGCGAGGCGCGCCGGGCCTATCCGAGGATCGCCGGCAACGACGATTATTCAGCCGTGATCAGCGGGCGCCATTTCGAACGGCTCGACCGAGCCATCGCAGGCGCCCGGGCGGCGGGCGCGAAGGTGCTGACCCATCAGGACGAAGGGGCGCGGGAAGAACGCAAGATCGGGCCCACCGTCATCCTCAACGCTCAAGAGGGAACGATCTTCCTCAGCGAGGAGATTTTCGGGCCGGTGCTGCCGATCGTTCCTTATGAGCGCATCGAGGATGCGATTGCCTTCATCGCTGCGCGCGAACGGCCGCTCGCGCTTTACTGCTTCAGCGACCAGAAGGCGCACCAGCAAAGGGTTCTCGACGCCGTGCTTTCGGGCGGGGTCACGCTGAACGGAACCCTCCTCCATTTCGCGCAGGAAAATCTTCCCTTCGGGGGCGTGGGGCGTAGCGGGATCGGCGCCTATCACGGACAGGAGGGGTTCCGCCGGTTCAGCCATACCCGGGCGGTGCACAAGGTGGGTTTCTTCAACGCTTTCGAACGAATCGGCCCGCCTTGGGGCAAACTGTCCAGCACGGTTGGCCGCCTTATGGCACGATCGGCGCGTACCCGCTCACCAAACGCAGGTAAAAAGGCGAGCAAGCGCTGAGCAAGCCGCAGATTACGGCTGAATTGGCGGCCGCAGTTGCTCTAATCCTGACAACGGGTCAGCGCGAACAGCTCCGCCAGGAGCATGCCGTCCTTCGAGCCAGACTTGGAGCTCAATGCGCCGAGCGCGAGATGTCGGCACGCGAAGGTGTGGAGCGGCATAGGTCCGGTCTTCGAGTCGAGCCGCCGATGATGCTCCCCTACGCACCTCCAAGCAACGGCCAGCCTAACAGGCGAAGGGCGACGCGTCGGCCAAGGGGGAAATATCGCTCGCATCAGAAGATCGCGGCGGGGTGCCGCTCAGCTAGCCGCAATTGCCGTCGAGCGTCTTTATGTAGCGAGCCACCAGGTCCAGCGCCTCATGGTGCGGCAGACTGCGGCCAAGTTCCGGCATCATCTCCCCTGGGTCGGTGCTCTGCATCCTGTAGACGAGAATGGACTCTTCGGGCTTGCCGGGGACCACGTCAAACGGGCGACCTCCGGTGCCGCGGCCTGCTGCCACCGGCGGCTTGCAGATCCCCAGATGTCGCGCGTCGGTGGTCCCGGTATCCAGCCACAGGCCTGACGTGCGGGCGGGGCCGATCCTGCTGTGGCAATGGCTGCAATTAACGTCCAGATAGGAGCGGGCCCGGCTGGGGATGTTCGCGTGCGGATCCTGCCACTTCGCGTTAGCCGGCATGCGCTGGGGCGAACCCGTTAGATAGTCCACCGCTTCCAGCCGTTTAAGTTGATTGATCTCGCCGCCAGGACCGGGGAAGGTCCGGTTCATGTGCCGGGCCTTCAATCCGATCGGCCATAGCTTCCGGTCGCGAAAGTCGGTCGCGTGACATCCGCCGCATTGGTTCTGGTTCGGCACGGAATAGACAAAGCGGGACCTGGTCCGGCCATCCTCGAGGGTCAGCGGAATCTGGGTGCCGGTCCGCTCCAGAGTCGCCTCCGTACCTTCGGCATTCCAGACGTAGGGAAGCGCCACCCAGCCGGCGGCGCGGCGGATTAGCAAGCGGGTCTCCAGCAGACGAACGTTCTTGAGGTCGAGCCCATCGACCCCCGCTTGGTACGTTGCGGGGGTGGGCTTGAGGACTGTGCCGCTCTGCTGCGGCGCTTGCGCCGCTGCTGGCGTTGGATAGTAAAAAGTCTTCGTGACGATGGTGCCGACAGGAAAGTCGAACGCTTCATCTTCGCGATAATGGGCGCTCACCCCCTGCGGCATCCAGATCGTCCGCCATTTCTGCGCATAGTCGCTGAACAAGGGCGCGTTGAGCTCGTAGGTGACCATCCCCGCGTGCGGCACGATCCGGCCATCCCGGACGGTGAAAAGGCCCCATTCCGACAAAGTCTCGGGATTCTCCTCCGCATGAAAGGTGACTTCGGTCGGCGCGTGCGAGCAGCCTTGGACGAGCAGAATCGCCAAGAGCAAGCCAAGCAGCCGCCCGGTCATAGCCGCAGGGACACCGGGGGCAGCCGCGACGGCGGGGCGCAATCCACCGACGTGTCGATCCGGGCATTGGCGAACTTGCCCGGGAGGTCGGCGTTCAAAAGCTTCGCCTCGCCATTCTGGACGCAGATGCCGGGGTTCTTCACCTTGGGATTGAAGTAGCCGTCCCACACGACCGCAGGCAGCGGCCCGCCAACAGCTGCTTTAAGCGGGGCGTAACGCTTGCCCGGATCGGAGCCGCCACCGGAAAAGCGATTGCCGGTGATATAGATGTTCTCGGGATAAGGATCATAAGCCGGCGCAATGGCTCGTTTGCTGTCAAAACCTACCGCGTAGTAGCTCGAGATGATGACGTGGGCCGTCTTGTTTTCGGTGAGGTCATTGTCGAAGATCTCTACGAGGTCATTCGAATTGACTACCACGCCGGAGCCGGGCGAGACGGCGCTCACCGCACTGCCTGGTGCCGCGAAGTTGGCAAGATTGTTGGCTGCGATTTTGTTCTTGAACACACGCGTTTTGCTGCCGGGCACCGGCAGGTCGGGCAAGTTGAAGACGAGGATGCCGCCGGTGTTGCCGCTGACCACATTGCCGTAGACATCCGCGCTGGTTGAATTCTCGATCTCGATTCCCGCAACATTGCCTTGGGCACGGTTGTTGCGGACCACGACCGTGTTCGACTGCCCAACATAAATGCCTGCGTCGGACGCGCCCTTCACGACACTGCCCTCGATGAGGACGTTGGTCACCTGCACCGGATAAAAGCCATAGGCGCCGTTGGACGTTTTGGGCCCTCCCGTCCATTCGGCTCTTACGCGGCGGATCACGGTGTTAGAGACGCCGTTGACCTTCAAAGCGTCGCCTTTGGCATCTTCGATCGCGAGGTCTTCGATCGTGAAGTCGTCGCCGGTGACGAGCATGCCCTCGGCGCCAGATTTCTGGCGCGCGAACGAAAGGATCGTCTTGTCCATGCCCGCGCCTCGAATGGTGACGCCGTTCGCGGAAAGGCTGAGGCTTCGGCTGAGCGCATATTTGCCGGCTGGAATGTCGATCACGTCGCCGGCTTTGGCGTCGAGCAGCTTTTCCTGCAGTTCCTTTTCAAAATCCGGATCGACGACGAAGCCTTCCCCATCGACCTTGGGGCTGCCGTTGCAGGCGCCGAGGAACAATGCCGCCGCGGCACAGGCCATCAGCGCGGAACTGGTTTGTCTCATGTAGCGCCTTTCGGGTCGTGGGGAGCTTGGCAAGTGGCCACCTCACCACGAACACTGCCAACGTGCAACCAGACGCGCGGCAAAGAAGAGTTGAAGTGGTCGGCCAAGGGGGTCTTCTCCGGCGGAAGCTAGCGCCGCCGGTTCCAAGCGCAGCCGAGTTCATCATCGGTATGCCGCCCTACGGGATGCTGGGCCTAGCGGCGCGACTGCTCCAACAGGAACGAACTGCTTTCGTCGAGGACCGGGAGGCGCGTGCGGAACAGGCGGGAGACGGCCATGATCAGGTCGTTGTGGCTGGAGCCTGGATATTCGCGCAGCGCCACCGGGGCGCCAGCCGCCTTGAGCCCAGCGGCGAGGTTGCGGCTGTTGCGGACGCGCACGACGGTGTCGGCGGTGCCGTGACCGAGCCAGA
Source organism: Pseudomonadota bacterium (assembly GCA_030773375.1). GTDB lineage: Bacteria > Pseudomonadota > Alphaproteobacteria > Sphingomonadales > Sphingomonadaceae > Allosphingosinicella. The sequence continues at coordinate 717 of JALYNE010000058.1, read as the reverse complement.
GCGGCGGCGCATCGGCGCGGACGAAGCGGATCGGCTGGGTTTCGAGCGGTCGGGGATAGCGGCCCATCGCGTTGATCGAATTGGGCTTGTCGAACGGGTAGAAATCGTAGGGGCCCGCCAGGCCGGCCGCGGCCTTGATGACATTGTCGGGCAGCCCTTCCGCGGCCAGCCACTTGCGGTCGAGCGCCGGCATGACCGCGTTATAGGCACCCGCCGAATGGCCGGCCGTGACGATCCGGTTCGGATCGCCGCCGAAGCGCGCGGCGTTACGCCAGGCCCAGGCGATAGCGGCGGCGCTGTCCTGGATGAAGATCGGGAAATGCACGTCCGGAATCAGGCGGTAATCGGGCAGTATGACGATGAAGCCTTTGGCGGCATAGGCCCTGGCGGCGAAGCCGTAATGGTCCTTGTCGCCGCCGTGCCACCCGCCTCCGTAGAAGAAGACCAGCACGGGCTTGGGGTGACCGCCGGCCTGCGCATTGTCGTAGATGTCGAGCCTCTGGCGGCGCGCCTCGCCATAGGCGATGTCATGCGCCACCCGCCGGGTGCCGGCATCCCCCGCCCAGAGCCGATCAAGCAGATCGAGCTGCCTCGGCGGGGCGACGAGCGCGTAGAAAGCGCCGAGGGCGACGGCGAGAATGAGGACGATGCCCAGGAGCCACTTCACTCTCCCGAAGTGACAGCGGCCGGGCTGAGCGGCAAGCGGTTTCGAGGGCG
>JALYNE010000057.1 GCA_030773375.1 Pseudomonadota bacterium | reverse complement strand
GGCCAAATCGCCAACAAAAAAATCCGCTCCGAACCAGCGGCCGGCGCCACATGACCTTCGAACAAAGAAGATCAATCAGTCATCGTCCTTGCCCAACTACTGGACCCTGGTGAGAAATGCGGGCTAAGGAGATGCACCCAAGCCCGGCAGGCGCTTTGCCGAAAGATCCCTCGCCTCGCCTTCCACTCGCCTTGTCCGCGCCAAGTCTTCTTCCTGTTTTGATGAAGTTTTCCCTGTTCTGGGCTCAAATGGGAAAAACCCATGTTGTGCGGACGTGCGAGTGCATCCGGCCAACCCCCGCTACGCCTGTCGAAACCTGTGGCGGCGAGTGCCTTTGCACTTCGCACCGGCCGAAGTGCCTTGACGCTTGCGTTCTCTACCCGCGCATTTCGGGTATGTAGCTTTCTTCGATATAATCGGAGAAGCGGGTGATCTTCGCTTCGAAGCGGAGCTTCACCTTGCCCGTGGCGCCGTGGCGCTGCTTGGCGATGATCAGCTCGGACAGGCCGTAGGCCCGTTCCATGTCCCGAGCCCAGGCTTCGTGCGCTTCGAAGATCTTGGCGTCATCACCGTCCATCGGCCGCTTGGGCTCACGCGCCTGGACGTAATATTCGTCACGGTAGACGAACAGCACGATGTCGGCGTCCTGCTCGATCGAGCCGGACTCGCGAAGGTCGGAAAGCTGCGGACGCTTGTCTTCGCGTTGCTCGACGGCACGGCTGAGCTGCGACAATGCCATCACCGGAACGTGGAGCTCCTTGGCCAGCGTCTTGAGGCCGCGGCTGATCTCCGAGATTTCCTGCACGCGGTTCTGGTCACCGCTGCCTTTGCCGGACCCCTGCAGAAGCTGGAGATAGTCGACCACGATGAAGCCGATCCCCCGCTGGCGCTTCAGCCGCCGGGCGCGGGTGCGCAGCGCCGCGATGGTGAGCCCCGGCGTGTCGTCGATGTACAGCGGAAGCGATTCCAGCTCCGCGGCCGCGCGGGCGAGGTTCCGGAATTCCTGCTGGCTGATCTTGCCCATGCGTAGATTTTCCGAGCTGATCCCCGATTGCTCGGCAAGGATACGCGTCGCCAGCTGGTCGGCCGACATTTCCAGGCTGAAAAAGGCAACCGCGGCGCCGGCCGACTTCTCAGCGGCGATGCCGTCCTCGAGATCCCGAACGAGCCGCTGGGCAGCGTTGAAGGCGATGTTGGTGGCAAGCGAGGTCTTGCCCATGCCCGGACGGCCGGCGAGGATCAAAAGATCCGAATGGTGAAGACCGCCCGTCTTGACGTTGACCGAGTCGAGGCCGGTCGTGACGCCGGACAGGCCGCCGCCGGTGTTGAGCGCCTTTTCGGCCATCTGCACGGCAAGCTTGGTCGCCTGTGCGAAGCTTTTGACGGAGCCCTCGCCGCCGCCTTCCTCCGCCACCCGATAAAGCGCCGATTCAGCCTTTTCGATCTGCCCTTTGGGATCGACGTCTTCGCTGGTGTCGAGCGCTTGTTCGACCATGTCGCGGCCAACGCCGATCAGCGCGCGAAGGAGCGCCAGCTCGTAAATCTGCTCGGCGAAATCGCGGGCGCCGATGATCGCAGCGCCGCTTGCCGTGAGCTGTGCGAGATAAGCGGGGCCGCCAATCTCCTTCATCTCCTGATCCGCCTCGAACAGCGGCCGGAGCGTCACCGGGCTCGCGATCATGTTGCGGTCAATGAGCTTCAAGATCTGCTCGTAGATGCGCGCGTGCAGCGGCTCGAAGAAGTGGTCCGGCCGCAGCTTCAGCTGAATATCCTCCGCCAGCCGGTTGTCGATCATCAGCGCGCCAAGCAAAGCCGCCTCCGCTTCGATATTCTGCGGGAGCGAGGGCGCCTCGGCGGGCTGCACTTCGGCAAGTCGGATGATGTCGGCCATGTCCGCAACCTAGCTCCGAGCGCTTGCCATTGATATGGTTCAGGCAAAAGTTTCGGTGGACGAGCTGTGGATAAGCCGCCCCTCGCCCGCTAACAGGCGCCCATGGGCGAACCGCGCATCATCGACATCGAGCTCGACGACCGCACCATCCTGTGGCGAAGCGCGGACGTCGAGCAGGAGCGGAAGATCGCGATCTTCGATCTGCTCGAAGGCAACCATTTCAACCCGGCCGGGCATGAGGGGCCGTTCCGCGTCTTGCTCCGTGTCGAGGACAACCGGCTCGCGATCGATGTCAAGGACGAGGCCGGCGCGCCGCTCGACACCGTACGGCTTGGGCTTGCACGCTTTCGCCGGCTGATCCGCGACTATTTTGCGATTTGCGACAGCTATTACAAAGCGGTCCGCTCCGACACGCCGCACCGGATCGAGAGCGTCGATATGGCCAGGCGCGCCGTGCACAACGAGGCCGCCGAGCTTCTCCGCGAATGCCTCGAAGGTAAGATCGAAACGGATTTCGATACCGCCCGCCGCCTCTTCACACTGATCTGCGTGCTCCACATTCGGGCCTAGCCTGGCTGAGCTTGTCGAAGCCGAGCTTCTTGCCTACCGCTGGCGGCGACTGGGAACGGTCTATGGTTGGCTCGGAGCCGACGACTTGCGGGATTTCGAAGCGCCTATGAGCATCATGTCGGACAAGTGGATTCGGGAGCAGGCGCTCGCGAACGGAATGATCGAGCCGTTCGAGGACGGCCAGCGGCGGCAGGGCACGATCAGCTACGGGCTGTCCAGCTACGGCTATGACGCTCGAGTGGCCGACGATTTCAAGATCTTCACCAACGTCGACAACGCCATCGTCGACCCGAAGGATTTCGCGTCCAACAGCTTCGTCGACCGCAAGACCGACTGCTGCATCATCCCCCCCAACAGCTTCGCGCTTGCGCGCACGGTGGAATATTTCCGCGTGCCTCGCGACGTGCTCGTCATTTGCCTCGGCAAGTCGACCTACGCCCGCTGCGGAATCATCGTCAACGTGACGCCCCTGGAGCCCGGCTGGGAAGGGCATGTGACGCTCGAATTTTCGAACACCACCCCGCTGCCCGCCAAAATCTACGCCAATGAAGGCGCCTGCCAGTTCCTGTTCCTGCAAGGAAATGAGCAGTGCGAGACGAGCTATGCCGAGCGTGCGGGCAAATATATGGGACAGCGGGGCGTAACGCTGCCGCGGCTGTGAGCCGCCCTCGCCTCACCTTCGGTCGGATCTTCCTTGCTGCGGTTTGGCTAGCCGCACTCGCCCAGCCGCCGTCGGAGCGCGCGGCGGCGACGGAGCGGGACTATCGAGCAAGGCTCACGCGGCTCGGAAATCACTACACCAACGAAGCTGCACCCGATCCTGGTTCAACAAAACCAGGAACGGGTCTAGCCTCTCGCCCCGCGGGGCGCAGAAGCGGCTCTTGAGATCCTTCGGCGCGCTCTGTCATCATGTGCGCCCGCGTGCCAGGGCTCGCAGCCGCATTTGCCTTTCATCGAACCGGGAACGGCGCCGATCTGTCGGGCGTTTCTTCGAGGCCTTACCGGCCCACTCAATCCTTAGGAGCAACCTCATGAAAGTAGCCGAAATCATGTCTTCGGACGTTCAGGTGATCACCCCCGAACAGCCGATCCAACAAGCTGCCCGGCTGATGGTGGATGCCGACACCGGCGTCGTTCCGGTGGGTGACGGCGAGAGGCTTATCGGCATGGTGACGGACCGCGACATCGCCGTTCGGGCGGTGGCGGAAGGTCGCGGGCCCGACACGCCGGTGAGCGAAGTGATGAGCGGAAACCCGCTCTTCGCCTGGGACGACCAGGACGTCGAAGACGTCGCAATCCAGATGAGCGACGCGCAGGTTCGCCGTATGCCGGTGCTGAGCCGTGACGGCGAACGGCTGGTTGGCATTATCTCCATCGGGGATATTTCGAGAACCGACAGCGATGCAGCCGAAACTGCGCTCAGCGGCGTGTCCGAGCCCGGCGGCGAGCATAACCAGTCACAAGGGGGCTAAGCCTCACTGTTCCTAGACTCGTTCCCTGTTGAATTGAACCGGGACCGAGTCCGGTTTCCTTTGTTGCCGTGCTTTCCGAGCCGTCAGGTGAGTCCACCTGCCTTGAGAGCACTCTAGACCCGTTCCCGGTTGGATTGAACCGGGAACGGGTCCACTTTCCTTTGTTTGCCGTGCTTTCCGAGCCGTCAGGTGAGTCCACCTGACTTGAAAGCACTCTAGCGGAGGACTTCTCCGCCCTTCATCACCAGCCGTACGGCGCGAAGGGCGGAGATGTCGACGCTTGGGTCTCCCTCCACGGCGACGAGATCTGCGAGGAGACCCGGCCTGATCGAGCCCAAGCGATCCGAAAGCCGGAAGATGCGCGCATTGCCGGAGGTGGCGGCGACCAGCACGTCGCCAGGGCGCATTCCGTAGGAGGCCATCAGCTCCATTTCGCGGGCATTGTCGCCGTGCGCGTAAACGCCGACGTCGCCGCCCATGCACATCGGAACCTTGGCCGCCAGGGCGGCAGCGAAGCTTACCCGCTTTTCCTTGACAGTCGGAGGCTCGGGAGTGGCGCCGTTCCAGCCGCGGTAGCGCGAGATCGCGTCGGTTGCGGCCAGCGTCGGGCAGAGGGCCACTCCCCGTTCCTTCATCAGGCGGAAGATTTCGGGCGTGCCCGCATTGCCGTGTTCGATCGTATCCGCACCGGCCAGAATCGCGCGCCGCATCCCCTCCGGCGTACTGGCGTGGACCGCGACGGTACGGCCGGCCGCGTGGGCGGCCTCGACAACCGACCGGAGCTCGCTTTCGCTGTAGGTAGCCCGGCTCTCCTCTCCCGGACGCCAGCGATAGTCGCCGTAAAGCTTCACCACGTCGGCCCCGGCGCCGATCTGCCGGCGCGCGGCCGTGAGCAGATCCGATCCGTCTGCCTCTTCGGCGCCTTTGGCCGCGAACAAGGGATCGCCTGATTTCGGGCCGTAGCTGCCAGTCGCCACCAGTGCCCGGGTGGCGATGAGCATGCGGGGCCCAGGGATGATCCGCTGCTCGATCGCCTGCTTGAGACCGACATCGGCATAGCCCGCGCCTTCGGTTCCGAGGTCGCGAACCGTTGTGAAGCCGGCCAGCAGGGTTGCCCGCGCATGGTTCACCGCGCGCGCCGTCCGGAGCGACTCCGGCTCCTTCAGCACCTGATCGTCCCAGCTCGTCTCATTATACGGGTGCAGGAACAGGTGCGAGTGCCCCTCGATCAACCCAGGCATGAGCGTTGTGTTTGGAAGATCGATCACTCGCGCGCCGGCCGGGACGGCAAGGTTCGGCCCAACCGCCTCGATCCTGTCGCCCCGGACGAGAACGGACCAACCGGAATGCGGCCGCGGATCGACGCCGTCGAAGACGCGCGCCGGCCGAAGAAGTGACATTCCGGACTGCTGCGCAGCGCTCGGAGACTGAGCAAGCAACAGAAGCAAGGCAAAAAGGAAGCGCATGATATCCCCCTTGAGGATGGGTCGACTGCCTAGCAGGTCCGGCACCGCAGGGGCAGCCGAGAAGCTACCGGAGTAGTTCCGGCTATTTTCGGCTTTTGTGCCGGATATTAGCCGGGCGCCCTCGTTTCCCCTGCACGCTCCGCCCTTTCTCTACGCCGCGCCTCCCGTCGCGGCGGATCGTGCGACGCCCCGTGCCCGAGCCGGTGCCTTCGGCAAGTTCGAAGCGAAGCCCCCCGGAAACGGGATTGGCCTCCGCAAGCTTGAGCTTCAGGCGCTGCCCGTGAGCGAAGGTTCGCTGTGTGTCCTCACCCACGAGGGTCTGGCTCGCTTCGTCATAACGGAAATATTCGGTGCCGAGCGTCGAGACGGGCACAAGGCCGTCCCCGCCCAGGCCTTCAACGGTTGCAAAGAAACCGAACGGCTGGACCCCCGTGATGCGGCAATCGACGAGATCGCCCACACGCTCGGAAAGGTACGCGGCCACGTAGCGGTCGAGGGTCTCGCGTTCGGCTTCCATGGCGCGGCGCTCGAACTGCGAGATGGACTCGCCGATGATATCCATCGCTTCCGCCTCGGCATCGATGAGACCCCCTTCGCCAAGCCCGTAGGCGCGGACCAGTGATCGATGGACGAGGAGATCCGCGTAGCGGCGGATCGGGCTCGTGAAATGCGCATAGGAGCCGAGCGCGAGACCGAAATGGCCGTGATTTTCAGGCCCGTAATAAGCCTGAGTCTGAGTGCGCAGGATCTGCTCCATGATCTCCGGCCTGAACTCCGCCTCCCCCACCCGTTCGATGATCCCGTTGAAGGTCGCAGGCCGGATCACCTGCCCGAGCGCGAACTGGATCTCGAAAGTCTCGAGGTAGTCCTTGAGCGCGACGAGCTTTTCGCGGCTGGGCGGCTCGTGGTCGCGGTACATGACCGGTGCCTTCTTCGCCTCCAGCGCCTTGGCGGCGGCGACGTTGGCGGCGATCATGTAATCTTCGATGAGCTTGTGTGCGTCCAGGCGTTCGCGCGGGGCCACCGACGTGATCCGGCCCTTTTCGTCCAGCACCACCCGTCGTTCGGGCAGATCGAGGTCCAGCGGGGTTCGCTTCTCACGCGCACGATATAGCGCACCCCAGCAGGCCCAGAGAGGCTTCAAGGTCGTTTCCACAAGCTCCGGGGCAACCGGCGGATCGGTCGGTTCGACCTCTGGCATGGAACATGGCGAGGAGGAAACCTCCACCACCTCATCCTCTTCGGCTCTCCCCTTGCCCTCCGCGGCATCGATCGCCGCCTGCGCATCCTCATAAGCGATGTTGGCGGCGATGCGGACTCGGGCGCGGGTGAAGCGCCAGCTCTTCAACTGCCCGTCTTTGCCGACCTGAAGATGGCAGGCCAAAGCGGCGCGATCTTCGCCTTCCTTCAGCGAGCAGACGTGGGCGCTGAGCGTTTCCGGCAGCATCGGGACGACCCGGTCCGGGAAATAGACGCTGTTGCCCCGCTTCCTTGCTTCCTTGTCGAGCGCCGAGCCAGGACGGACGTAAAAGCCGACGTCGGCAATGGCGACGATGGCTTTCCAGCCGCCGGAATTTGCCGGATCGTCGTCCGGCGCCGCCCACACCGCGTCGTCATGGTCGCGGGCATCGGCCGGGTCGATCGCAACGATTGGAATGTGCGTCAAGTCTTCGCGCGGCCCAAGTTCGAGCCGGGCGACCCGTTTTGCTTCCTCCAGCACCCGGTCAGGAAATTCGTGCGGTATGCCGTGCTTGTGGATTGCGATAAGGCTGAAGCTCCTCGGCGCGAACGGATCGCCGAGGACTTCGGACACGCGGGCGGTGAGCCGCGGAGGCCGGCCAGTTTTTTCCGCCAGCACAAGATCGCCCGGTTCGGCCCGGCCACGGTCGGAGATCGGAAGCTCCCGGCGCTCCTTCTTCTCGACAGGCCTCAGCCATAGGCTTTCCCCCTCCTGGTGCACCACGCCGAGCACGAGTTCGCTGCCCTTCAGCAGCTTCTTCATGGGGTGGGCGATGTAGCCGTTCCCCTTCGCCTCAGTGCGGGCAAGAATACGGTCGCCAACGCCCACCGCGCTCTTGCGTCCTTTTTCCTGAAGCCGGATCCGCGGCTCCGGCGCGTCGCTTTCCCACCGCTCGGGAACGGCCCAGGCATTGCCGCCCTCATCGACATCGACCACCCGCAGCACCGTTACTTTGGGAACGCCGCCCATGGCATTAAAGGCGCGGCCGGGCGCGCTGTCGATCAGCCCCTCGTCACCCATGTCGCGCAGCAGCTGCTTCAGCGCGATCTTGTCGTTCCCGGAAAGACCGAAGGCTTTGGCGATTTCGCGCTTGCCTGCGGGCTGGTCACTGGTCTTGATGAAGTCGATTATCTGGTCCCGGCTGGGTAGGCCGGTTCTTTGCTGTCTAGCCATTCTTTATGCTCTTTGCGTCCGGCGGCTTGGCCCCGGACGCAAAGTTACTGCGCCGGGGGCGGTGTGTAGGGCCGGAACGCACCACCGGGCACTGCGGATGCAACCGGCGTCTCATACCCGTCCGGCGAAACGGCCGAGACGCCGAACACCCAGTCGTCAACCCGCACGCCCTGCAGCACTGCCCGGTGCAGGCGCCCCACCGGACCAGTGGCGCCCGCAGCGCGCGGAGCTTCAATGGTTTCAAGGCCGTTGGCCCGGTCGAGCCGAAGGCTGTGTTGCCAGCTCGCGGCGTCCGTCGGGCGCCAGCGGACCACATAAAAGGCGGCGCCGCGGACAGGCTCCCAGGTGAGCGTGGTGCCCGTGGAGACACCGCCTTCTACGCTTGGTGCCGGAATTGCGGGCGCGCTCGCCAGCGCGGCGAGCGCCGCGACGTTGAGCTGGGTCACCTTGCGTAGATAGGGGAAATCCATCTTGTCGACCGTGTCGCCATATTGGATGCCGTTTTCGACCCTCAGATCCTGGTGCTGATAATTGTAGTTTTCCACCGCTACGGTCAGCCGGATGGCGGGATAGCCGGCGTTGAGCAGTTCGGTATGGTCCCCGCCGCGGCCGAAGCGGTCGTTACGCCAGATTTGCCGAACCTCGAGACCCAGGCCGAGATCTTCAGCCAACCCGTCCATGAAGCGCGAAAGATTACGTGACGGGCTGTCATTCTCGCCGCCCAGGCTGCGCTGCCTGGCGGCCAGTGCCTCCCTGCCCTGCCAGCGCGGCCCTTCCGAGAAGACGCGTACATGAGCCGCATCACAATAGCCGTCCGAGCCGCAGCTGTTGCCGATGATGTCGTTGTTGAGGTTCGCGATCACTTCCCAGCCCTGCGCCTTGGCGTAGTCGGCAAGGATCTTGCCGCCGAGGAGGCCCTGCTCCTCGCCCGAAAGCGCGGCGTAAACCACGGTGGCGGGGAATTTATGGCGTGAAAGGACGCGCGCAGCCTCGATCACGGCTGCGGTACCAGAACCGTCGTCATTCGCGCCGGGCGCATCGGCCGTGGCGTTCATCACGTCCGTGACGCGGCTGTCGATGTGCCCGGAAATGATGACGACGCGATTCGGGTCGGTGGTGCCCCGCTGGATTGCCAGAACGTTGGTGACTTTCGTGGGGGTGGGGACGCGCCTGCCCGTCACCACGTCCGATGGCGTCGCAATGGTCAGGCAGCCGCCGCAAGCCCGCGCGTAACGGCGAAATTCCTGCTCGGTCCAGCGAAGCGCCGCGCCGATGCCGCGCTTTGGGTCGGTCTGGGAGGAGAGCGTGTGGCGGGTGCCGAAGCTGACGAGACGCTCGACGATGGAGCGCAGGCTCTGCTGGCTCACGTCGTCGGCGATCTTCTGCGGCGTGTCGGCGGGGCTCGCCGCGATCATCAGCGGCATGCAGGCGAGAAGGAAAGAGAGCTTACTCATAGCACCTGCCTCTGCTCCTCCCGGGCACCAGGCGCAAGCGGTGATGCCCCTCCTGCCGAAGAAGAGATCAGCCGCCCACCACCGTTTGCTCGATCGTTCCGAAAATCGGGTGGCCATGATCGTCGTCCATCCAAATTCGGACGCTGTCGCCATGACGGAGAAACTCCGTTGACGGCGCTGCGGCAAGGATGGTCTCCACCGTTCGAAGTTCGGCGATGCAGCTGTAACCGCGGCCGCCCTCAGCGATCGGCTTACCCGGGCCGCCGTCCTCACCGCGGTTCGAGACTGTGCCCGCGCCGATGATCGCGCCCGCGCCGATGTTCCGGGTCCTGGCGAGATGAGCAATGAGGGTGCCGAAATCGAAGGTCATGTCGATGCCAGCATCGGCTCGGCCGAATGGCTCGCCGTTGAGATCGACTTTGAGCGGGCCGTGCAGCTTTCCGTCCCGCCAGCGCTCACCAAGTTCGTCGGGGCTCACGAAAACGGGCGAGAGTGCAGAAGCAGGCTTGGATTGAAGAAAGCCGAAGCCCTTGGCGAGTTCGGCAGGGATCAGGTTGCGCAAGGACAGGTCGTTGACGAGGCCGATGAGGCGGATGTGGTCCAGCGCCTCCTCGCGAGTGACGCCGCGCGGAACATCGCCGGTCACCACCACCACTTCGGCCTCGAAGTCACAGCCCCAGCTAGCGTCCGCCAGGGCAATGGGATCGCGCGCGCTCAGCATCTGGTCCGAGCCACCCTGATACATGAGCGGATCCGTCCAGAAGGTCTCCGGCATCTGCGCGCCGCGCGCCTTCCGGACAAGCTCGACATGGTTCACATAAGCCGAGCCGTCGGCCCATTGATAGGCGCGCGGAAGCGGCGCCGCCGCCTGCCGCTCATGGAAGCGCATCATCGGGATCACTTCGTGTGCGAGGTCCGTCGCGAGAAGCTCGAGCTGAGGCGCGACCACCGGCCAATTGTCGAGTGCGGCCTGAAGCGTCGGTGCGATGTGGGTCGCGTCCGCGCACCAGGCGAGATCGCGGCTGACAACCACCAGACGGCCATCGCGGCCGCCCCTCAAAGATCCGACTTTCATCCGCCTCCCCTTCTTCTAAACGCCACGAGCAACTGGCATTTGCCGGAGCGCTTGGCTAGGGGCTCCGGAACATCCAATTTTGAGCCCTAAGGACGTTCCATGCGGAAGATCGATCATTTCATCGGCGGCGCCGCCTACGCAGCCGGCGAGCGGCAGGGCGAAGTCTTCGACCCAAATAATGGGAGCGTGCAGGCCCATGTCGGACTTGGCACCGCCAGCGATCTGGAGAGAGCGGTCGATGCCGCGCGGGCAGCGCAGCCGGCCTGGGCCGCAACGAATCCGCAGCGGCGGGCCCGCGTCATGTTCAAGTTCAAAGAACTCATCGAGAAGAACATGGACGAGCTCGCAACGCTTCTTGCGAGCGAGCATGGCAAAGTGATCGCCGACGCAAAAGGCGACGTGCAGCGCGGGCTTGAAGTGATCGAGTTCGCCTGCGGCATTCCGCACGCGCTGAAGGGCGAATATAGCCAGGGCGCTGGGCCGGGTATCGACGTTTATTCGATGCGACAGCCGCTCGGCATCGTCGCCGGGATCACTCCGTTCAACTTCCCCGCCATGATCCCGATGTGGATGTTCGGCGTGGCAATCGCCTGCGGCAATGCCTTCATTCTGAAGCCGTCCGAGCGCGACCCCTCGGTGCCGGTGCGGCTTGCCGAGCTGATGCAGGAGGCGGGACTGCCGGACGGCATCCTGCAGGTCGTGCATGGGGACAAGGAGATGGTCGATGCGATCCTCGACGAGCCCGAGATCAAGGCGGTGAGCTTCGTCGGCTCCTCGGACATCGCCCAATATATTTACAGCCGCGGCACCGCCAACGGCAAGCGCGTCCAGGCTTTCGGCGGGGCCAAGAACCACGGCATCGTCATGCCGGACGCCGATCTCGACCAGGTCGTGAACGACCTTGTCGGCGCGGCGTTCGGTTCGGCAGGCGAGCGCTGCATGGCCCTTCCGGTGGTGGTACCGGTCGGCGACAAGACCGCCGACAATCTCCGCGAAAAGCTGATCCCCGCGATCCACGCCCTTCGCGTCGGCGTGTCGACCGATGCCGACGCGCATTACGGCCCGGTGGTCACGGCCGCCCACCGCGACCGGATTGAGAGCTACATACAGATGTGCGTCGATGAAGGCGGCGAACTCGTCGTCGACGGGCGCGGCTTCACCCTGCAAGGGCATGAACAAGGCTTCTTCATCGGACCGAGCTTCTTCGACCATGTGAAGCCGCATTTCCGCAGTTACCAGGAAGAGATTTTCGGTCCCGTGCTGCAGATGGTCCGCGCGTCAAACTTCGAGGAAGCGGTTCGCCTCCCGTCCGAGCACCAATACGGCAATGGCGTTGCGATCTTCACCCGCAACGGGCACGCGGCCCGCGAATTCGCCTCGCGCGTCAACGTGGGGATGGTGGGCATAAACGTGCCGATCCCGGTGCCGGTTGCTTACCACACGTTTGGCGGCTGGAAGCGCTCCGGCTTCGGAGACATCAACCAGCACGGAATGGAAGGCGTCCGCTTCTACACGAAGACCAAGACGGTGACCCAACGCTGGCCCGACGGCTCGGTCACGGGAGAGAATGCATTCGTCATTCCGACCATGGGCTGAGGACGGCATGAAGCTGGTTCGGCTGCTCCTTGCCTTGCTGCTGATGCCCGTCGCGGCGTGTAGCACGGTTCATGCCGAAGAACCGCAAAAGCAG
>JALYNE010000056.1 GCA_030773375.1 Pseudomonadota bacterium | reverse complement strand
ACTGAATCGGATTACACTCTGTCTGCATCGGGGAGCTCCTCTGCGTTCAGCTAAGACTTTGTCGCAAAAGAACTTTGGCACACCCAGAGCCCCGATGCACCCCACCTCAATGAGAAATCCGGGCTAGGCTGCGGGCGGCACAAGGGAGGCTGAAGCGGATGAACTATTCGATCGCATGTGTCGCGGCCGCGGCGCTGGTGCTTGGCGCATGCGGAGGCCCTGATGAGAATTCGGGCGGCCTCAGCGGCGAAGAGAATCGGAAGCTCGACAATATCGCCGAAACGCTCGATGCCTCGCCGGACAGCCTCAGCGCAACCGAGGCGACCGGGCTCGGCAATGGCGAAGAAGCCAGCGCCGAGGCGGGAGACCTCCCGGTCACGGACGAGGCGGCCACGAATGGCGCCGACGATGCGGTGGGCCCGACCAACAGCCAGTGAAGCGCTGGCGGGCAGTAGTGCGTCGTGCCAGCGCGGGCTGGCATGCCGGGAAAGAAAGGCGCGGCCGCCGGCGAGGAGCCGACCCGCGCTGAGTTCCAGCCTTCACTGAAACGACGGATAGAAAAAGGCCGGGAGATCGCTCTCCCGGCCCTTCTCCCTTGGCGTCGTGGCCTGCGCGAGTCCGGAGCTAGCATACGCTAGCTCCGGCCCCATCACGTCAGAAGTCCATGCCGCCCATGCCGCCCATGCCGCCGCCGGGCATGCCGCCGGCTGGAGACTTATCCTCGGGGAGCTCCGACACCGCCGCTTCGGTGGTGATGAGGAGGCCCGCAACGGACGCGGCGTCCTGGAGCGCCGTGCGAACGACCTTGGTCGGATCGATCACGCCAGACTGCACCAGATTTTCGTAGACCTCGGTTTGGGCATTGAAGCCAATCGTCTGGTCTTCGCCGTCGATCAGCTTGCCTGCGACAACCGCGCCGTCATGGCCGGCATTCTCGGCGATCTGACGCAGCGGCGCCTGAAGCGCGCGGCGAACGATGTCGATGCCGCGGGTCTGGTCGTCGTTGACGCCATTGAGGCCCTGCAGAGCCTTGATCGCGTAGAGGAGGGCGGTACCGCCGCCGGGAACAATCCCCTCCTCGACCGCCGCACGCGTCGCGTGGAGAGCGTCGTCCACGCGATCCTTGCGCTCCTTCACCTCGACCTCCGACGAGCCACCGACCTTGATCACGGCAACGCCGCCGGCGAGCTTGGCGAGACGCTCCTGGAGCTTCTCACGGTCATAGTCGCTGGTCGTGTTCTCGATCATCCCGCGAATGGCCTCGACGCGGCCCTTGATCTGATCGGCCGCGCCTGCACCGTCCACGAGCGTCGTGTTGTCCTTGTCGATGGTGACGCGCTTGGCGCGGCCCAGCATGTTGATCGTGACGCTCTCGAGCTTGATGCCCAAATCTTCGCTGATCATTTCGCCGCCCGTCAGGATCGCGATGTCCTCGAGCATCGCCTTGCGGCGATCGCCGAAGCCAGGGGCCTTGACGGCCGCGACCTTGAGGCCGCCGCGCAGCTTGTTGACGACGAGCGTGGCGAGAGCCTCGCCCTCGATGTCTTCGGCGATGATCAGAAGCGGACGGCCCGACTGCACCACCGCCTCAAGGATCGGAAGCATCGCCTGAAGGTTCGACAGCTTCTTCTCGTGGATGAGGATGTAGGGGTCGCTGAGCTCGACCTGCATCTTCTCCGGGTTGGTGATGAAATAGGGGCTGAGATAGCCGCGGTCGAACTGCATGCCTTCGACCACATCGAGCTCGAACTCGAGGCCCTTGGCTTCCTCGACGGTGATGACGCCTTCCTTGCCGACCTTTTCCATCGCCTCAGCGATCTTTTCGCCGACCACGGTGTCGCCGTTGGCCGAGATGATTCCGACCTGGGCAATCTCGTTCGATCCCGCAACCGGCTTGGAGCGGCTCTTGAGGTCCTCAACCACGCGCGTGACCGCAAGGTCGATGCCGCGCTTCAGGTCCATCGGGTTCATGCCGGCCGCAACCGACTTCATGCCCTCGCGGACGATCGACTGGGCGAGCACCGTCGCGGTGGTGGTGCCGTCGCCGGCGAGGTCGTTCGTCTTGGAAGCCACTTCGCGCAGCATCTGTGCGCCCATATTCTCGAACTTGTCCTTAAGCTCGATCTCCTTGGCGACGGTGACGCCGTCCTTGGTGATGCGCGGAGCACCGAACGACTTGTCGATAACGACGTTGCGGCCCTTGGGCCCGAGAGTGACCTTCACCGCATCGGCGAGGATGTCGACGCCGCGGAGGATCCGCTCACGGGCGTCGCGCGAAAAGCGCACGTCTTTCGCTGCCATGTCTGTTGTTCCCTTAGTCTAAGATGTTGTTGAGAGCTGAATCAGCCGATCATTCGTTGCGGCTGGCCTTAGCCAACGATGCCCAGAATGTCGGATTCCTTCATGATGAGGAGGTCTTCGCCGTTCACCCGAACCTCGGTCCCGGACCACTTGCCGAACAGCACGCGGTCACCGGCCTTGACATCGAGCGGGCTCACCTTGCCGTCTTCCGTCTTTGCGCCTGCACCGGCGGCGACCACTTCGCCTTCCTGCGGCTTTTCCTTGGCAGTGTCCGGGATGATGATGCCGCCGGCTGTCTTTTCCTCGGCCTCGACGCGGCGCACGAGCACCCGGTCATGGAGCGGACGAAAATTCATGCGCGTTCCTTTCTGTCTTGTGCGACAGCCCCCACATGCTTCCGCATGGAAACTGATCGCCCCTTGGTTGATCCTGTTAGCACTCACGCCTCGCGAGTGCCAATGGCGCGGATGTAGGCGATGTTCATTTGCGGTCAAGCCTCTTCCCACGTGAAGGATGGAATTTTTGGCGGCGGGCGAGCCTTCGCGTCCATTTACACCGCCCCCGGCGTCAGTTAGCGCCGGGCCGGAAGGAAGCAGGAAATATGCGGTTTATCGGCAAGGTCTGGCGGCTGCTCGTCGGGGTGAAGGACGGGCTCGTGCTCGTGTTGATGCTGATGTTCTTCGGCCTCCTTTTCGCGGCGCTGTCCGCAAACCCTTATGCCGGAAGCGCGGCCGAGGGTGCGTTGGTGCTCGATCTCAGCGGCACGATATCCGAGCATCCGGCGGAGCCGGACACTCTGGACGTGCTTGCCGGAGGATCGCCCATGGTGCGGGAATACCGGCTGCGGGATCTCGTCCACGCGCTTGAAACCGCTGCACGCGACGATCGAGTAAGGGCAGTCGCGCTCGATCTAGACCGCTTTGCCGGCGGCGGGCAGGCCGCCCTTAGCGACGTTGCTGCCGCGCTGGACGGCGTGCGCCGCGCCAAGAAGCCCGTCATCGCCTACGCCACCGGCTATAGCGACGATGCCTATCTGCTCGCCGCCCATGCGAGCGAGGTCTGGCTGAACCCAATGGGAGCGGTGCTGATCACGGGCCCCGGCGGTCTCAACCTTTACTACAAGGGCTTGCTCGACAAGCTCGGAGTCACCGCCAACGTTTACCGGGTCGGCGCCTACAAGGCGGCCGTCGAGCCATTCATCCGCACCGACATGTCCCCCGAGTCCCGCGAAGCCAGCCTGGCGCTTGCCGGCGCTTTGTGGGAAACGTGGCAGCAGGATGTTCTGAAGGCTCGCCCGAAGGCACGGCTCCAAGGCTATGTGATGCAGCCGGTCGAACGCTTCGCTGCGGCAGGTGGAGACATGGCCAAGGCGGCTCTCGCTTCGGGACTTGTCGACCGGCTCGGCGAACGCGCAGCGTTCGAGGAGCGACTGCGAGAGGTGGTCGGGACCGACAACGAAGAGCTGCCCGGCAGCTACCGCGCCATCAAATATGATGCCTGGCTCGCCGACAACCCAGCCGCGAAACCCGCCGGTGAAATCGGCATCCTCACCGTGGCCGGCGAAATCGTCGACGGCAAGGCGGATCCCGGCACGGCGGGCGCGGAGACAATCGTCGACAACCTGCAGAAGGGCCTCAGTCAGCACGATCTAAAGGCGCTGGTGCTTCGGGTCGACTCCCCCGGCGGTTCGGTGACTGCTTCCGAGCGGATCCGCCAGGCGGTGCTGGAAGCGAAAGGGCGTGGTTTGCCGGTGGTGGTATCGATGGGGTCGGTCGCCGCCAGCGGCGGCTATTGGATCGCCACCCCCGCCGATAAGATCTTCGCGGAGCCGGAGACCATCACCGGCTCGATCGGCGTTTTCGGCATCCTGCCGAGCTTCGAAGGCACGCTTCAAAAGCTCGGTGTGGGCGCGGACGGTATCCGGACGACGCCGCTGACCGGCGAGCCCGATCTCCTGCGAGGCCCTTCGCCTGTGGCCGACCGCCTGATTCAGCTCAGCGTCGAAAACATGTACCGGCGGTTCATCGCTCTGGTGTCGACGGCGCGCAAGATGCCCCCTGCAAAGGTCCATCAGATCGCACAGGGCCGCGTCTGGGACGGCGGCACCGCCCGGCAGCTTGGCCTGGTCGATTCATTCGGCTCGCTTGACGCTGCGGTTGCGGAGGCAGCCCGCCGGGCGGGGCTCGAAGCGGACGGCGCCAACGTTGTTTATCTCGAAAAGCAGCCGGGGTTCCTCGACGACATGCTTCGGGGCATGGCCGAGACGGACCAAACGGCCATGGCTTCGGCGGACATTTTCGGCAGGATCGCCGGAAGGCCGCAGCTCATGCTCATGCGCGGCCTCAATGATGCTCGGAAGATCTTGTCAGGACCGGCAATCCAGGCGCGCTGCCTCGAATGCCCGGCAGCGGCACTTCCGCTGCCAAAGAAGGAGCAGGTTTCGCTTGCGGCCTGGCTGAGCGGACTCTTCGCACGGTAGGAAGAGCCCCTCCACCGCACTGACGATCCATCGAATAGAGTGCTTGTCAGTCAGGTGGAATCACCTGACGGCTCGGAAAGCACGGCAAACGAAGCAAACTGGACCCGTTCCCGGTTCAATCGAACCGGGAACGGGTCTAGCGGCGCCGCTTGGAGCAGGCCGCCCGGCTGCTTCCGCCAGCTCAGATGTGGATAGGCAGTCCGGTCACCGCCATCGCCGCTTCCTTCAGCGCTTCCGAATGCGTCGGGTGGGCATGGCAGGTGTAAGCGATGTCTTCCGAGGTCGCGCCAAACTCCATCGCCTGAGCCGCCTGCGCGATCATGGTTCCGGCAAGCGAGCCGACGATGTGGACGCCCAGCACGCGATCGGTGCGTGCGTCTGCGACCACTTTCACGAATCCGTCCGTGTCGCGGTTGGTCTTGGCCCGGCTGTTCGCCACGAAGGGGAACTTGCCGACCTTGACGGCAATGCCTTCCGCCTTGAGCTCGTCCTCGGTCCGTCCGACACCCGCAATCTCCGGATGCGTGTAGACGACCGAAGGAATGACTTCGTGGTTCACGATGCCTGTCTGGCCGGCGATGTTCTCGGCAACGGCGATCCCCTCGTCCTCCGCCTTGTGCGCGAGCATCGGGCCAGGCGTCACGTCTCCGATCGCCCAGATACCGGGAACTTTGGTCGCGAACCGGTGGTCGACGTCGATCTGGCCGCGGTTGGTGACCTGTACGCCGGCCTTCTCGAGTGCGAGGCCTTGAGTGTTCGGACGCCTGCCGATCGAGACCAGGACCACGTCGGCCTGGATGGTCTCGGCAGCACCACCGGCGGCGGGCTCCACCGTCACGCTTGCGCCCGCGCCGCTGCGCTCGACCTTCGTCACCTTGGTCGAGGTGCGGAATTCGAAGCCCTGCTTCTTGAAGATCTTGCGGGCTTCCTTGCGGACTTCGCCGTCCATGCCGGGAAGGATCTCATCGAGATATTCGACAACGGTCACCCTCGCCCCGAGCCGCTTCCAGACGGAGCCGAGTTCAAGGCCGATGACGCCGCCACCGATCACGACGAGATGTTCCGGCACTTTGGGCAGCGCCAGCGCACCGGTCGAGTCGATCACCACCTCGTTGTCGATCTCGACGCCTGGCAGCGAAGTGACCGATGACCCGGTGGCAATGACGATGTTCTTGGCCGTATAGCTCCTGCCCGCGACATCGATGCTGCCGGCACCCGTGAACGAAGCGTGCCCCTTCAGCCATTCCACCTTGTTCTTCTTGAAGAGGAAGGCGATCCCGCCGGTCAGCTCCTTCACCGCCTTGGACTTTTCGGCGTGCATGGCATCGAGGTCGAGCTCGACCGAGCCGAGTTTCACCCCGAATTTGGCAAGCGCTCCGTGGCTGGCTTCCTCGAACATCTCGGACGCGTGGAGCAATGCCTTCGATGGAATGCAGCCGACGTTCAAGCAGGTGCCGCCGAGAGCCTCGCGGCTTTCGACGCACGCGGTCCTGAGGCCGAGCTGCGCCGCCCGAATTGCGGCCACATAGCCGCCCGGGCCAGCGCCGATCACGATCACGTCATAGTCGAATTCAGCCATTTTCTTTCCCTTGTTCCCGGGCCGAAGCCCAGGCTCTCGTCCGACCCGCAGGCCGGGGAGATCATCACAGATCGATCAGCAGCCGGGTCGGATCCTCGATCGCTTCCTTCATTCGGACGAGGAAGGTGACGGCTTCGCGGCCATCGATCAGGCGGTGGTCGTAGGACAAAGCCAGGTACATCATCGGCCGGGCGACGATCTGCCCGTTCTTCACCACCGGCCGCTCCTCGATGCGGTGCATGCCGAGCACCGCAGACTGCGGAGGATTGATGATCGGCGTAGACAATAGCGAGCCGAACACGCCGCCGTTGGAAATGGTGAAGGTCCCGCCCTGCATTTCCTCCATCTTCAACGTCCCGTCCTTGGCGCGGCGGCCAAAGTCGGCGATCGTCTTCTCGATCTCAGCGAAGCTCATCTTGTCCGCACTGCGGATAACCGGCACCACGAGGCCGTTCGGCGCCGACACCGCCACGGAGACGTCGACATAATCATGATAGACGATCTCGTCGCCCTCGATCGAGGCGTTGACGGCCGGAATATCGCGTGCGGCAAGGCAGGCGGCTTTGATGAAAAAGCCCATGAAGCCGAGGCGTATCCCATGCTTCTTTTCGAACAGGTCCTTGTAACGGTTCCGGGCCTGAATCACCTCCGACATGTCAACGTCGTTGAAGGTCGTAAGAAGGGCCGCCGTGTTCTGCGCTTCCTTGAGACGGCGCGCGATCGTCTGGCGGAGGCGCGTCATGCGGACGCGCTCTTCCCGGCGCTCGCCCGCCGCGGCGGGAATCGGCGCAGGCGCGGGCTGCGGGGCCGGCGCGGGAGCCTCGACGGCCGACTGCGGCTTTTCGGCTTTTGCCGCCGCGAGCACGTCGTCCTTGGTGAGGCGGCCGTCCTTGCCTGTGCCTTTGATCCTGGACGGGTCGAGGCCGTGCTCGAGCACCACGCGCCGGACGGCCGGCGAGAGCGTGAGCGCGCTCGACTCGCCCGCGCCCTCGTCGGCATGCGGAGCGGTCGGATCTTCCCTGACGGCCGGCGTCTCACCGGGACCGGCCGGATTGATCGGGCTCGCAAGTGCCGCCGGTTCGGGCGGCGCCGCCACAGCCGGAGCGCCCGCACCGGCTTCGATGCGCGCGATCAGGGCGCCGACTGCCACCGTGTCACCTTCAGCGACAACATGCTCGGCGACGGTGCCGGCTACTGGAGAGGGGACCTCGACGGCAACCTTGTCGGTTTCCAGGCTGGCGATCGGCTCGTCGGCTCGCACTGCGTCGCCAGGCCGTTTCAGCCACTGGCCCAAAGTCGCTTCGGTGATCGATTCGCCTAGCGTCGGTACGGTGACGTCGGTCGCCATGTCTTTTCTAATACCCCTCTTGTCGCAGGATCGAGCCGGAAGAAGACCGGTTCCCGCCTTGTCTCATGATGCTC
Organism: Pseudomonadota bacterium; assembly: GCA_030773375.1. Taxonomy (GTDB): domain Bacteria; phylum Pseudomonadota; class Alphaproteobacteria; order Sphingomonadales; family Sphingomonadaceae; genus Allosphingosinicella. The sequence goes on along the minus strand of JALYNE010000056.1, from coordinate 4,292 downwards.
ATCCGGCCCTGCGTTGCGGCGCCGCTTCCCCGCTATGGCCCAATGCTACGGCAATCAGTGCCGCCTGTTCGGCCGCATGGCGCCTTGCAAGCCCCGTCGCTGGGGACGCGGAAGCCGCTCGTCCGGCATAAACCGGCCGCTTGGGCTCGACGCCCGCTTCGACCATGCAGTGTTCGATCAGCGGCTCCACGAAGAACCAATAGCCTCCGTTCTTCGGCTCTTCCTGTGCCCAGACCACTTCCTCGAGCTTCTTCATCCGCCTGAGGCGCGCCGTGAGCGGCTCGGACGGGAATGGGTAGAGTTGCTCGATGCGGACAATGGAGGTGGTGCTGTCGCCGGCCTGGTCGCGCGCTTCGAAGAGGTCGTAGGCGACCTTGCCCGAGCAGAGCACAAGCCGCTTCACGTCCTCGTCTCGCGGCGCGTTGGGATCGGAGAGGATCCGTTGGAAATGGCTGTCGCCCGTGAAGTCGGCGAAGCTCGACACCGCAAGCTTGTGCCGGAGCAGCGACTTCGGAGTCATGATGATGAGCGGCTTCCTGAAATCCCGCAGCATCTGGCGACGCAGGATGTGGAAGTAATTGGCCGGCGTCGTGCAGTACGCCACCTGCATATTGTCTTCCGCGCAAAGCTGCAGGTACCGCTCGGGCCTGGCGGAGCTGTGCTCCGGCCCCTGACCTTCATAGCCGTGGGGCAGCAGCATGACGAGGCCGCTCGCGCGGAGCCACTTCGCTTCGCCGGACGAGATGAACTGGTCGATGATGACCTGCGCGCCATTGGCGAAATCGCCAAACTGCGCCTCCCAAAGCACCAATGTCCTGGGGTCCGTGATCGAATAGCCGTATTCGTAACCGAGCACGCCGAACTCGCTCAGCGGCGAATCCCGCACTTCGAACCGGCCACCCTCGATATGGGCCAGCGGAATATATTTCCGGGCACTATTCTGATCGACCCAAACCGCGTGGCGGTGGCTGAAGGTGCCGCGCCCGCTGTCCTGGCCCGAAAGGCGCACCCCATAGCTGTCACGGACCAAGGTTCCGAATGCAAGCGCTTCGGCAGTCGCCCAATCGAAGCCCTCGCCGGTCTCGACCATCTGCCTCTTGGCATCGAGGATGCGCGCAAGCGTCTTATGAATCTCAAGATCGTCCGGTACGGTGGTCAGCGTCCGGCCGACCTCGCGCAGCATGTCCTCGGTAACGGCAGTGCCGACGTTGCGGCGCCCCGTTTCCGGAGTGTCGGGCCTGCCGAAACCCTGCCAGCGCCCCTCGAACCAATCGGCCTTGTTCGGGAGGTAGGTTTTGGCCGCCGCAAATTCGGCTTCGAGGAGGCTTGTGAACTGGGCGATGGTCGCATCGATCCAGCCCGCATCGATGACGCCTTCGCGCACCAGACGCGTGCCGTAAATGTCGGACACGGGAGGATGCTTGCGGATCTCGGAATACATGAGCGGCTGCGTAAAGCTCGGCTCGTCCCCTTCGTTATGCCCGAAGCGCCGATAGCACCACATGTCGATGACGATGTCGCGCTTGAAGGTCTGCCGATATTCGATCGCAAGCTTGCAGGCGAAGGTCACCGCTTCGGGATCGTCGCCGTTGACGTGAAGGATCGGCGCTTGAACCGACTTGGCGATGTCGGAGGGATAAGGCGAGGATCGCGCGAACGCAGGCGAGGTGGTGAAGCCGACCTGGTTGTTGATCACGAAGTGGATCGTACCGCCGGTCCCGTAGCCGGGGAGCCCTGAGAAACCGAAGCACTCCGCCACCACGCCCTGCCCCGCGAACGCAGCGTCGCCGTGCAGGAGCACCGGAAGCACCTCGCCCGCCTCGGTGTCTCCGCGTGTCGTCTGGATCGCCCGCACCTTTCCAAGCACGACCGGATCGACAGCCTCGAGATGGCTCGGGTTCGGCACAAGCGACAAGTGAACCTTGATGCCGTCGAACTCACGATCGGCCGAAGTACCGAGGTGGTATTTGACGTCGCCCGATCCGCCGACATCCTCTGGATTCGCCGAGCCGCCGGCGAATTCGTTGAAGATTACCCGGTAGGGCTTTCCCATGACGTTGGCGAGCACGTTGAGGCGCCCGCGGTGCGCCATTCCGAACACGATCTCCCTGACGCCGTACTGACCGCCATATTTGATGACGCTCTCGAGCGCCGGGATCATCGATTCGCCGCCATCAAGGCCGAACCGCTTGGTGCCGACATATTTTCGGGCGAGGAACCGCTCCCACTGCTCGCCTTCAATCACCTTCTGCAGGATCGATTTCTTGCCGAGCTCCGTGAAGTGGATGGTCGCCTCGCGACCTTCCATCCGCTCCTGGAGGAAACGGCGTTCCTCCAAGTCGTTGATGTGCATATATTCAAGGCCGATATGGCCGCAATAATTGGCGCGGAGGCACGCGACCAGCTCGCGCACGGTCGCATATTCGAAGCCCATCGTGCCGCCGAGATAGACCGGACGGTCGAGCGCAGCGCCGGACAAGCCGTGGAATTCGGGTGTCAGGTCAGCCGGAAGCTCGCGTTTGGCAAGCCCGAGCGGGTCGAGGTCGGCGGCAAGATGCCCACGCACCCGGTAGGTGCGGATCAGCATCATGGCGCGGATCGAATCGTCGGCGGCCTGACGGAGGTCGGCGTCCGATTTGCCGACGGCAGCCGCAGCCTCGCGCGCTTTGGCGGCCACTTTCTCGATCGTCATGCGCGTCGGATCGAGCCCGGCATTCACGTCATCAAGATCGCTGACAGGCCAATTGTCGCGCGCCCAGCTCGGGCCCGCTTCGCGCTCGTTGTTGCCAAAGATATCCACGGTCATACGCCTTTATAGCCGCGCGAGGGGCAACGCGCGGGATCCGGTGCTCTATCCCTCAGCGGTTCAAAAGCTCAGCCAGGGTCCTGCCAAGCTCAGATGGGCTTGGCGAGACTCGAATTCCAGCCCGCTCCATCGCCTCGATCTTGTCCTCGGCGCCACCCTGGCCGCCGGAGACGATCGCGCCGGCATGGCCCATGCGGCGGCCCGGAGGCGCCGTGCGACCGGCGATGAAGCCGACAGTAGGTTTGGAGCGGCCGCGCTTCGCCTCGTCCGCCAGGAACTGAGCCGCTTCCTCCTCGGCCGAGCCGCCAATCTCGCCGATCATGATGATCGACTGCGTGGCCTCGTCGCCCAGGAACATCTCGAGCACGTCGATGAAGTTCGTCCCGTTCACGGGATCGCCGCCGATCCCGACCGCCGTTGTCTGCCCCAGCCCCTCGTTGGTCGTTTGGAACACCGCCTCGTAGGTGAGCGTGCCGGACCGGCTGACCACCCCCACGGAGCCCTTGGAGAAGATGTTGCCGGGCATGATGCCGATCTTGCATTCGCCCGGCGTCAGCACGCCCGGGCAGTTCGGCCCCACGAGGCGGGAGTTCGAACCGACAAGCGCGCGCTTCACCTTGACCATGTCGAGCACGGGGATGCCCTCGGTGATGCAGACAATGAGCGGCACCTCCGCGTCGACCGCCTCGAGGATCGCATCGGCCGCGCCGGCCGGCGGCACGTAGATCACCGAAGCATCGGCATCGGTGGCTTCGCGCGCTTCCCGCACCGTATCGAACACCGGAAGCCCGAGGTGCGTGCTGCCGCCTTTTCCGGGCGAGGTGCCGCCAACCACGTTGGTGCCATAGGCGATCGCCTGTTCGGTATGAAAGGTGCCCTGCTTGCCGGTGAAGCCCTGCGTGATGACTTTGGTGTTGGCGTTGACGAGGATGCTCATTCTTGTTCCCTTTGCGCCCCGTCTAAGGCCGGGACCCAGTTCAAAAAGTGATAAGATCGATCGAACCGGCTTCAGCTTCTCCCGCACACGAACCGGATCTTGGTCGGGTGTGAAATCCTTAGGCCAAAGTCTCGTCGATCCCTTTGCACGCAACCAGCAGTTCCTTGACGGCGTCCACCGAAAGCTCGAAATTGGCCCTGGCCGTTTCGTCCAGCTCGATCTCGACGATCCGCTCGACCCCGCCGGCGCCGATCACCACCGGCACGCCGACATAGAGGTCGTTCACGCCATATTGGCCGGTGAGGTTCGCGGCAGCGGGCAGGACGCGCTTCTTGTCCTTCAGGTAGCTCTCGGCCATTGCGATCGCGCTCGTTGCAGGCGCGTAATAAGCCGAGCCGGTCTTCAAGAGCCCGACAATCTCGCCGCCGCCCGATCGGGTGCGCTGGACGATCCCGTCGATGCGCTCCTGCGTCGACCAACCCATCCTGATGAGATCGGGAATGGGAATGCCCGCCACCGTCGAATATTGCACGATCGGCACCATCGTAT
>JALYNE010000055.1 GCA_030773375.1 Pseudomonadota bacterium | reverse complement strand
GACATGAGATCGTTCATGAGGTCGTATCGCGGGGCGACCTTGGAGAAGACACCGCCCACACGGCGCGTCTTCTCCTCGGGCGGAACGTCTTCGAAGCCGAAAGAAACCTTGTCCATGGCGCAGCCCTCTAGCAGGGGAAGAAACGAATGTGCACGCCCGTTATCCTGAAGCGCTCCCATGCCTGAACTGCCCGAGGTCGAAACCACCGTGCGCGGCCTGGCCCCGGTGCTGCAAGGTCGCCAGCTCGTCTCGGTGGAGGCGAGGCGGCCGGATCTGCGCTTTTCCTTTCCGCCCGATCTGCGCCAGCGGCTCACCGGCGCCAAGGTCATGAGCCTGGGCCGCCGCGCAAAATATGGTCTCATCGACACGGATCGCGGCGACACCTTGGTGTTCCACCTGGGCATGTCAGGCCGGTGGCGGATCGATCCCGAGGAGCTTGGCCGCCACGATCATTTCGTCTTGGAGACGGACGAGCGGCGGCGTCTGGCGCTGAACGATCCGCGTCGATTCGGATCGATCGATCTCATCCGCACCGGCAGCCTGGACGTTTATGAGCCGTTCGCAACAATGGGGCCCGAGCCGCTCAGTGAAACCTTTTCGCCCGATCACCTGGCGCGCTCGCTCAGCGGCCGCTCGGCACCGATAAAGGCGCTGCTCCTGGACCAGCGGATCGTGGCAGGGCTTGGCAACATCTATGTCTGCGAGGCGCTCCACATGGCCGGGATCGCTCCAGGGCGCGCCGGTGGGCGCATTTCCAAACAGCGGCTCGTGCGGCTCGTTGCTGCCATCAAGGAGGTGCTTCTCGCGGCGATCGAGGCGGGCGGCTCGACCTTGCGCGATTATGCGCGTCCGGATGGGGAGCTCGGCTACTTTTCCAGGCAGTGGCGGGTGTACGGCAGGGAAGGGGAGCCGTGCGCGTGCGGCGCACCGATTCGCCGGCGGGCGGAGGGCGGCCGCTCCACCTTTTTCTGTGCCGCGTGCCAGCGCTGAATGGTTGACCTCTGATGTGTCCGCGCGTAGAGGAGCGGACCAGCGGGTGCGGTGTTTTGCCGCGCCCTTTTCATTTCACCGTGACAGAGGCACTCAAGATGGCGAATACGCCGCAGGCAAAGAAACGCATCCGCCGCAACGCGCGCCGCTCCGAGATCAACGGCGCCCGCGTCAGCCGCATTCGCACGTTCGTCAAGCAGGTCGAAGCAGCGCTTGCCGCCGGCGACAAGGCGCAGGCGGAAGCTGCGATTCGCAAGGTGCAGCCCGAAATGATGCGCGGCGTCACCAAGGGTGTGGTTCACAAGAACACGGCATCGCGGAAAATCTCGCGTCTCACGAAGCGGATTGCTGCCCTCGGCTGACAGCTGACACAGCTTGAAGACCATGCCCGCCGGACCGGTTCCGGCGGGCTTTTTCGTGCCCCTCGGCGGCGTTTCTGAAAAACTCAAGCATTCTCAACGATTCGGCCGCGCCGCCATTTCGTTAACCAGAAAAGAGGGAGCCAAAACAGAAGCTTAGACGGTAAACAGGGGCAAATCGCGGATTTGCGTGTCAACGGCTTTATTTGACATGGATCAAATTTTGGCCCCTTGATCGAGTGCCGCTACGCTCCCTAAAAAAGCCCTCCTCGCCGGACGAATCTCCGGCGGGAAAAACAGCAGAACGGTGTTCGGCATCGACGGCGCCTGGGGGCATCGTCGGAGCGGGAAGGCATTGGCTCTGAAAAGGCCGTCGAAAAGCGGCGCCGAGGGTGAGGGGGGTGCGTGCGTGGATCATCCGCAGGCTAGTCGATTTGCTTTACCTGAAGCGAGCGAGGGGCCCGGCCCCATTGCCGCCGCGTGGGAACAGATCCGCGTCGGTCTGCGCCGTGATTGCGGCGCCCGGACCTTTGATGGCTGGCTTCGGCCGATCGCGCTTGGCGGGTTCGAGGCGGATACCGGCACCGTGTGCCTGGAACTTCCGTCGCAGTTCATGGCGGATTGGGTGCAGACGCACTTTGCCGACCGGCTGGTGCTGGCTTGGCGCTCGATGCTTCCGGCCGTCCGACACGTTCTCATCCGCGCAGGCGAGGGCGGGCGCGCAGCTGCCCTGACCGAAATCCCGACTCGCGTCGAGGTGGAGGAGACGCCGACCCTCGAGGAGCCGGCCGGGCTCTATGCTGCTCAGCTCGAGCCGCGCTATCGGTTCGAAAATTTCGTTGTCGGCAAGGCCAACGAGGTCGCGTTCAACGCCGCCCGCACGCTCGCCACCGCGGATAACGTGGCTTTCAATCCGCTCTTCATCCACGGCGGGACGGGGCGCGGCAAGACGCACCTCCTCCATGCCATCGGTCATCAGTTCCGCGCCCGTCGGGCGGGCTCGAAGATCATCTACATGTCGGCCGAAAAGTTCATGGTCGAGTTCGTGGCGGCTCTCCGGGCCAACGAGACGATCCGGTTCAAGCAGCAGCTCCGCTCGGTCGACCTCTTGATGATCGACGACGTGCAGTTCATCGCCGGCAAGGAATCGACCCAGGAAGAATTCTTCCATACGATGAACGAGATCATTTCGGCCGGACGCCGTCTCGTCATCAGCTCGGACCGTGCGCCACAGGATCTCGACGGCATCGAGCCGCGCATCCTCTCACGGCTATCCTGGGGCCTGGTCGCGGACATCAACCAGGCGGACCTCGAACTGCGGCTCAACATCATCATCAAGAAGCTTGAAACGCTTCCGGACGTTTCCGTGCCCGAAGACGTGGTCATGTTCCTTGCCAAGCGCATCAGCTCGAACGTCCGCGAGCTGGAGGGGGCGCTGAACAGGATCGCAGCTTATGCGGCGATGAGCGGCCGCGCGATCGATCTTGATTTCGTCAGCGAAGTTCTTGCCAACATCCTGCGTGCAAACCAGCGGCGCATCTCGATCGACGAAATCCAGGGCCGTGTCTCGGACCATTATCGCATCCGCAAGGCCGAGATGACGTCGGCACGCCGCGCCCGTGAAGTGGCGCGGCCGCGCCAGGTCGCCATGTACCTGTCGAAGCAGCTAACGCCGCGCTCGCTGCCTGAAATTGGGCGCCGATTTGGCGGCCGCGACCACACCACCGTGATCCACGCCGTTCGCCAAATCGAAAAGCTGCGCGCGCAGGATGCCGAGCTCGACGCCGACATCCGCTTGCTCACGCGTCAGCTCGAAAGTTAGGAGAGGACAATCGTACGGCTCCATTGACGGCGTTCCGAAAGACACGCGCTGGGACGCCGGAGCCTAACGGTAACGCTCCGCAAAGCCCGACCGCGTCATGTTCACGGGCATGCTGAGCTTCACCGGCTCTACTTTCCCCCTGTTGGGCTACTTCGCAAACAAGGGCCGGTTGCCCGGCCCTCCTTCTCAATCAGCGAAGCTCACGCCTTACCGGCCGCGCGGCGGCGTCGGAACGGTGATCCGCACGGTCTCGCCCGAGCGACCCGGGAAGTCGGTGAACATCGCCTCCACGAGGTTCGGAACCAGCACCTGGAGCTCGTCGGTGCGCGAGCGCGCTTTGGCCGTGCCTTCGAACAGCGCCTGGCCGTCGCCGGTCCGCTTGATGTCCATGTCGAGGAAGCTGGTATATTCGGTGTAGCTGCGCACCTCCGGATAATCGAAGGCCGAGCCGTAGAAGGGATCATCCCAGCCCCAGTAGAAGGGGTGGAGGCGCCGGCCGAAATAGCCGAACCGTGAGTAATAAGGACGATAGAAGCCGCCATAGCCAAGGCCGCGATACCCGAAGCCGCCATAGCCAAAGCCGCCAAAGCGGCTGCCCGGATAGGTCACGACCTTGTCGCGGCCTTGGTCGACGCCATAATCAAGCGTCACGAGCAAGGTTGCAGTCTGCGGGGAGGAAGCCTCCGTGAATCCTTCGGCGATGAGTTGCCGCCGCACGAGATCGGCATATTGTGAAAATTCCAAGCCGCCTTGGTTGCGCGGGTCGACGGGCTGGATCACGAAGCTCTGGCCCTGCGGTGCGGGCAGGGCCTGGAAGCGGGAAACCTGAGTCGGAAGACCCGTCGCGCAAGCGCTGAGCGCGAGCAGTGCCGCCGGTGCCGCCAGCGTCAGGAACCTTTTCGAAAGGGACATGGTAAGCAGCCTTTCACGGGGAGGGAATGTTCAGGATATAGAACGAGTTGCTCCTGGCGCCAAGTCGCTGAACGGAGCCTGAAGCGCGATGAGCTGTGGGCGTGCGGCGCCCATCCTCGAGCTCAGGAGCGCCGGAGCCCGACGGCCCGATAAGCTCGATCGAGCGTTGGTTGTGCAAGCTCTGCGGCGCGCTCTGCGCCGCGGGTGAGGATCGCGTCGAGCTCGGCTGGGTCGGCGCGAAGTTGGTCGAGCCGCGCCTTGATCGGGCGAAGCGTTTCAACCAGAAGCTCGGCCAAAGCCGGCTTGAAGGCGCCGAATCCCTGGCCCGCGAACCGGGCAAGCACGGCTTCGGCGCGTTCATCGGCAAGGCTCGCGTAGATGCTGACGAGGTTTTTTGCCTCGGGCCGGCCGCCCAGCCCCTCCATGCTCTCGGCAATCGGCTCAGGATCAGTTTTGGCCTTGCGGACCTTCTGCGCGATGGTGTCGCTGTCGTCGGTCAGGTTGATCCGGCTCATGTCGGACGGATCCGACTTCGACATCTTGGCGGCGCCGTCGCGCAGGCTCATGATTCGCGCCGCCGTGTTGCCGATCAACGGCTCGGGAAGCGTGAACACCTCCGCATAGTCGGTGTTGAACTTGGCCGCGATGTCGCGGATGAGCTCGATATGCTGCTTCTGGTCCTCGCCGACCGGCACGTGTGTCGCCTGGTAAAGGAGCACGTCGGCTGCCTGCAGCACCGGATAAGCAAAAAGGCCGACGCTCGCGCCTTCCCGGTTCTTGCCCGATTTCTCCTTGAACTGGGTCATGCGGTTCAGCCAGCCGATGCGAGCCGTGCAGTTCAAGATCCAGGCAAGCTCCGGATGGGCCGACACCCGGGCGTGGTTGAAGAGCACCGAACGGCGCTCGTCAATGCCGCAGGCGATCAGCGCCGCGGCCATTTCCCGGATGTTGGAGGCAAGCTCGCCGGGATCGTTGTAGGCGGTGATGGCGTGGAGATCGGCGAGGAAGAACAGGCAGTCCTCCGGGCTATCCGCCGCGTCCTGCATCAGCACCCATTGCCGGATGGCACCGAGATAATTGCCGAGATGAAGGTTCCCCGTCGGCTGAATTCCCGAAACAACGCGCATGGTAAGTCTTTCCTAGCGGGCGCGCCTTCTGAGCAGCGCCTTGAGTTCGCCGATGGTGAAGGCACGCGTGGCGAAGCTTGCCGCCGCATAGACAGCGACGCCGCCGCCCACCAGCAGTGTGAGGCCAGCGACGCGCAGTTCGAAGGTGCCGCCGAGCAGCGGCCGGATGAGCGGATTGATGGCAAGCAAAGCCGCCGCCATCAAAAGCGCGGCCAGCGCCAGCCGGGCGATGTGTGAGGCAAGGCGCCGGTCCATCTCGAAATGCCCCCGGGCGCTCAAGGCGCGGTAAAGCAGGATCACGTTCACCCACGACGCGACCGCCGTCGCAAGCGGCGGTCCGACATGACCGATATACCAGATGAGGATGAGGTTCAGGACGAGGTTGACGGCGATCGCGACCAAGCCGAAGCGGAGCGGCGTCGTCATGTCGGAGCGGGCATGAAAGCCTGGCGTCAGCACCTTGATGAGGATGTAGGCGGGAAGCCCCGCCGAAAAAGCGGCGAGCGCCCAGGCGGTGGCAATCGTGTCCGTTTCCGAGAACGCGCCATATTGAAGAAGACCGCGGATGATCGGCTCGGCGCTTACAATCAAAGCCGCCGTCGCCGGCAGCGTCAGAAACAAAGCGAGCTGAAGTCCCTTCTTCTGGAAATCGAGCGCGCCCCGCTCATCGCCGCTCGAAATCAGCCGAGCGATGGTCGGTAGCAGCACCGTGCCGAGGCCAATGCCGATCAATCCGAGCGGCAGCTGATTGAGCCGATCGGCGTAGTAAATGTAAGTCACCGAACCTTCGGCAAGGAAACCTGCGGCGAGCATGGTGGAGACCACCAGATTGATCTGCATCGCCCCCGCGCCGGCAGCTGCGGGGCCGATCAGCCTCAACAGCTGCCGCACGTCAGCATTGAGCCGCGGCCGCCGGACCTTAAGCTTCACGCCGACGCGGCGGCAGGCGATCGCCAGCCAAGCAAATTGGAGCACGCCAGCAATGCTGACAGCGATCGCTTGCGCCCGGGCGGTGTCGTAGGTCGTGGGCCCGTGGAAGAAGATGAGAGCGACAATCAACGTGATGTTGAGCAGGATCGGCGCCGCAGCGTTGACCCAAAACCGGTTCAGCGAGTTCAGGATGCCGCCGAGCAGCGACACCAGCGAGATGAACAGCAAATAGGGAAACTGGATGCGCGCGAGCTCGACCGCATAGTCGAACTCCGCCGGCGTCGCATCTTTGAAGCCCCAGGAAAGAAGAAAAACGGCCGGCGCGGCGGCGATCATCATGATCGTGGTGACGATGAGCAGGATCGGAAGCAGCACCGACAGGACGTCCTCGGCGAAGCGGAATGCGGTGCGCGTGTCTCCCTTCTCCTCGCCGATCTTGCGGTTGAACATCGGCACGAAAGCCGCCGCAAACGCTCCCTCGGCGAACAGGGCACGAAACATGTTGGGGAGGCGAAAGCCGACCAGGAATGCGTCCGATGCGAAGGACGCGCCGACAAAGCGCGCCATCAGCATGTCGCGGACGAAGCCGAGCACGCGGCTCGCGAGCGTCAGGATCCCGATCGAGCTGAAGGAGCGGACGAGGTTCACGGCCTAATTCCCTCTCCCGCGGCTGGGAGAGGCGAAAGGAGGCATGAGATCAGGCGTCCCCGATCTCGAGCGAAGCCTGCCCGCCCGATGCTTCGGCCTGTGCTTGAGCGGCGCGCTGCATGTACAGCGAACCGAAGTCGATCGGGTCGAGCACGAGCGGCGGGAAGCCGCCGTCGCGGATCGCGTCCGCTACGACGCGGCGCGCAAACGGGAAAAGAAGCCGCGGCGCTTCGGCAAGCAGGAACGGCTGGATCTGTTCGTCCGGGATGTTCCGAAGCGCGAAAAGCCCCGCGTAAAGAAGCTCAACGGCGAAGGCGATGTTGTTTTCGGCGCGAGCCGCGACCTCTATGCGAAGCTCCACCTCATGGACTTCGTCGCCGAGTCTTTGCGCGCCGATGTTGAACTGCACTTCAATCTGCGGCTGGCTCTGCCACTGATAAACGGCCGGGGCGTTCGGGTTTTCGAACGACAGATCCTTCACGTACTGGGAGATCAGTCCGACCTGGGGACTGTCGTCTCCGCCGTTAGACACCTGCTGATCAAAGCCCGCAAAGCCTTCTTCTTCGGCCATTTTCCATACCCTTGAATTGATGAGGCGAGTGCCGGCCCCTCGGCGCCGCCACTGCGTGCGCGGCGGGTAGCAGGAGCGTTGGCGAGGCGCAACATTCCGCGCCCTGGCGGGTTCCCCACAAGGCGATTTGAATCATAGCCGCGCCGCGCCTATGTAGGGGTTCTATCAACGGAGATGTGTGCGTGACCGTCGAGATTGTCCTGCTGGCGATGGTGGCCCTGTTTGTCGGCTTCCGGCTTTATGCCGTCCTGGGGCGCCGCACCGGTCACGAGCAGCAGCCGGTCACGCGACCCGAGGCGGTGCCCAGTGCGGAGCCCGCTGCCCCGATCGCCGATGTCGCGCCTGAGCGCAGCGAGGGCGGCGCGGTTTCCTACGAGGATCGCGCTGCAGCGGGCATCCGTGCCATCGTGGCGGCGGACCCGAGCTTTGACGTCGCCCGCTTCCTCGACGGCGCCAAAGCCGCTTACCGGATGATCCTTGAAGCCTTCTGGAAGGGCAAGCAGGATGAGCTTTCGGATCTGGTCGGCGACAAGGTTCGGGCGACCTTTGCCGCTGCGATTGCCGCACGCGAGGCTGCCGGCCACCGCATGGACAACCGCCTGATCGCGATCGAACGGGCCCTCATCCAGGATGCGCAGCTCGAGGGGCGGACGGCGAGCATCACCATTCGCTTCGACGCCGACATCGCCGCCGTAACCCGGAGCGAGGCGGGCGAACTGGTGGCGGGCTCGCTCACTGATGCCGTTTCAACCCACGACATTTGGACCTTCCGCCGCACGCTCGGCAGCCCCGACCCCAACTGGCTCCTCGTCGAAACCGACGAAGCTTAGTTTCGCGCGCCGCGGTGCCTCCCTTCTGAGCGCACCACTGGGCCGAGTTTCCCCCACCAGGTGGGAACGGCCATGTCGATGAATTCTTTCCCCCAACGCTTGCTTCCGGTTATGCCGGGCGAGTGAGCAGCATCGAATCATCCTTTCAAGACCGCCCCCGGAGCCGTGCCCAAAGTGGGGGAGGCAGTCGTTCCGCCGGATGGAGGAAGTCCCGAGGAGCTTGGCCCCGGCGAACGCTGCTCTTGATGACGCTGGTCGCGCTTGGCAGCTGCGCCCCACGGGTCGTGCCTCCTGCGCCTGCGCCTGCGCCAGTTCCCGCACCCGCGCCACTCCCTCCACCCGCCAATGCGATTGCGGCCGGCGTCCGCGCCGGTCCCGCGCTTCCGGCGATCGAGCCCGGCAATGCGGGAAAAGCGCTCGAAGCGTTCAAGATCAGCTGTTCCGCGCTTCTGAAGCGCAGCGATGCGAGCGGCCTTACCACGCCCGAGCAGTGGCGTCCGGCCTGCAGCGAGGCGAACGCCACGCAGCAGACGGCGGATCCGGCGGACTTTTTCCGGCGGCACTTCGAACTTGCGGAAGTCGCCGGCGGCAATGCTTTTGCCACCGGCTATTTCGAACCTCAGATCCGCGGCTCGCGCACTCCGGGGCCAGGATTCCCCGTCCCGGTCTATCGCAAGCCGGCCGACCTCGTGGAAGTTGACGCTGCCGCTGCGGCTGCCGCCGGCACGCCGCGTCGCGGCCGGCTCGAGAACGGGGTCATCGTTCCTTATTTCGACCGGGCTGAGATCGAAGACGGGGCGCTTGCCGGGCGTGGGCTTGAAATCGCCTGGGCGGCCGATCCGATCGACCTGTTCTTTTTGCAAATCCAAGGCTCGGGCAGGCTGCTTCTCCCTGACGGGAATGTGATGCGGATTGGCTATGCCGGCCAGAACGGCCGCGAATATATCGCGATCGGCAGGCTGATGAAGGAACGGGGGCTGCTCGGGACCGGCCCCGTCACCATGCAGGCGATCGTCGCCTGGCTCCGCGCCAACCCCGAACAAGGGCGCGCGATCATGCGCGAGAACAAGAGCTATATCTTCTTTCAGGAACTCACCGGCGCTGGTCCGCTGGGCGCGCTTGGGCTTCCAGTGACGGGTCGTGCCACCGTTGCGGCCGATCCGAAGTTCGTGCCCCTAGGCGCGCCCGTTCTTCTCTCCGTTGCAGATCCGCAGGTGAACGGGCTCTGGGTTGCGCAGGACACCGGCGGCGCGATCAAGGGGGCCAACCGCTTCGATACGTTCTGGGGCGCCGGCGAGGAGGCCGCCCGGATCGCCGGAGGCATGCAGGCCCGCGGCACTGCTTATGTGCTGGTGCCCAAGGGAACGCTGGCAAGGTTGAGCACGAGCGGTGCGCCGGCTCGCCCCTGACGAGAAGGCACTGTGGGAGAAGGTGATCGCCACGGTCCGGCCGCTCCGCGCTCCGCCGGAGCCGCCCGAACAGTCGCAGCCTGAACCTGAGGCTTCGCCCGAAGCCCCCTTGCCGGCAAGGCGCCCCGCCGCGCGCACCGCGCCGAAGCATGCGGCAGCCCCGGCAAAGGCGCAGCCGGGCACCACTTTGGACGGCAGCTGGGATCGTCGCCTGTCCCGTGGCCTCGTGCAGCCCGACGTCATCGTCGATCTTCATGGCCACAATCTGGCAACAGCTTATGCGCTGCTCGACGCGCGCCTCGACCAGGCGGTGGCCATGGGTGCTAGGGTGCTTCTGCTCATCACCGGGAAGCCCCCCGAAGGCGATGCCCGCCCCGTCCGCCGCGGCGCAATCCGGGCTGCCGTAGGCGACTGGTTGGCTGCCTCGCGCCACGCCGGCGACATTGCGGCGGTTCGGGGAGCGCACCCTCGCCATGGCGGGGCCGGCGCGCTCTACATCGTGCTTAGGCGTAAAAGGTGAGGCGCGCCGCACAAAAGCGTCCTCTGATCCGCCTGGCGGAGAAGTCTGACGTTTCAGCCCAAAGCGGCGCGGATGATGCGGGCGTAGATCCGCGACAGGGTGCGGATGTCGTCGACGGCCGCCGCTTCGTCGAGCTTGTGCATGGTGGCGTTCGGCAGGCCGAAATCGACCACCGGGCAAAGCCGAATGAGGAAGCGCCCGTCCGAGGTCCCGCCGGCGGTGGAAAGCTCCGGCGTCAGCCCCGTTTCAGCTTCAATCGCCGCGGTTACCATGTCGAACAGCGGGCCTGCCGGGCTGAGGAATGCCTCGCCGGATATTTTCGCGGTGACACTCGCCCCAGGCGCCGCTTCATCGACCGTCCGCTGCACCAGCTCCACGAGCGCTTTGCCCGTGTGGAGATTGTTGAAGCGGATGTTGAGGCGGGCGCGAGCAGTTCCGGGAATGACGTTGCCGGCCGGGTTCGCGGTCTCGACGTCGGTCACTTCCAGGTTGGACGGTTGAAACCAGTCGTTGCCGTCGTCGAGGTGCAGCCGATCGAGCGCAACCAGCACGCGGCCGAGCTTGGTGATCGGATTGTCGGCCCGATGCGGGTAGGCGACGTGCCCCTGCGTCCCTGGGATCTCGATCCACATATTCACGGAGCCGCGCCGGCCGATCTTCACCACGTCGCCAAGCCGGGCTTCGGAAGTCGGCTCGCCGATGACGATCATGTCGGGCCTCAGCGCACGCTCGGCCATCCACTTCATGATCGCGGGCGTGCCGTAGGTTGCCGGCCCTTCTTCGTCCCCGGTGATGATAAGGCTGAGGGTGCCTTCGTGCCCGCTCGTCTCCTCGCAAGCCGCCACGAAGGCCGCTATCCCGCCTTTCATGTCGACGGCGCCGCGACCGTAGAGGATGCCGCCCCGTATCTCCGGCGTAAACGGGTCACCCGTCCAGCCTTCGCCGGGCGGCACGACGTCGAGATGGCCGGCAAAGGCGAAATGAGGGCTCCCGCTGCCTCGCGTCGCATAGAGGTTCTCGACCGGTCCGTCCGGCGCTTCGCCGAGCGTGAAGCGGTGAACGGCAAAGCCGAGCGGCTCCATGGCCGCCTGCAGCACGTCGAACACCGCTCCTCGCGCAGGCGTGATGCTGGGGCAGTCGATGAGGCGCGCGGCGAGGTCCACGGGGTCGATTGCAGTGATCATCGCCGCCGCGTAGCAACGGCCGAGCCCGATTCCCAGCGGAGTTGATGATGCCGAAGCTCGATCTGGACGCCATCGAACAGACCAACCGCACTGGCTACCCGGAGCCCTTCGCCTCGGAGATGAAAGGCCGCTTCTACCGCCGCCTGGCACCTGCTGCGGGGCTGACAGACTTCGGCGTCAGCCACGTCACCTTGAAGCGCGGCGGGATTTCAAGCCAGCGCCACTGGCACGAGGGTGAGGACGAGTTCGTCGTCATCCTGCGAGGCGAAGCGGTGCTGGTGGAGGAAGATGGGGAGACGGTGATGCGGCCAGGCGATTGCGCCGCTTTCCCGAAAGGCGTTTCGAACGGGCATCACCTCGTCAACCGGAGCGGGAAGGATTGCCTGTTCCTTGCGGTCGGCAGGATCGCGGCGACCGACTGCCACTATCCCGACGTCGACATGCACCTCGATGCTTCGAACGGGCGCTTCACGCGCAAGGACGGGACGCCTTATTAGAGCAACTTGCGTGAAATCGGGATCAGTGCTCTTTGCCGTTCGGGCTGAGCTTGTCGAAGCCCTGTTTCGCCCATTGAAGGGAAAGGTTTTCCCCCTTGAAGGGAAAGAAGGACAGCCCTTCGACAGGCTCAGGGCGAACGGGTCAGGTTTAGCGTAGTCTGCTCTAGATTTGCCGCGCAGGTCAGGGTGGGCAAGGAGTGGGTTCCTGCTTAGAGTGCTTTCAAGTCAGGTGGAATCACCTGACGGCTCGGAAAGCACGGCAAACAAAGGAAACTGGACCCGTTCCCGGTTCAATCCAACCGGGAACGAGTCTAGAACCGGACGCCGATCCCCAGCTTGATCTGATCGCGCGCG
>JALYNE010000054.1 GCA_030773375.1 Pseudomonadota bacterium | reverse complement strand
GGCGTTGTCGGCGTGATCGGGCCGACGCGGTTGAACTATGCGCGCGTCGTTCCCATGGTTGATTTCACAGCACAGGCACTATCGAGACTATTGGCATGAACGACGATCAAAGCATTCACGAACAGACTGAAGCGATGCGCGACGAGGCGCGGAACGGCGCGGGCGACGGGAGCGCGGCGGATATGGATCGGCTCGACCAGCTCGAACGTGAGCTGGAGGAAGTGCGTCAGCATGTTCTTTATGCCCAGGCCGAAACCCAGAATGTTCGGCGCCGGCTCGAGCAGGAGAAGCTCAACGCCGCCAGCTATGCAGCCACCGGCTTTGCGCGGGACATGTTGAGCGTGAAGGACAACCTCGATCGCGCGCTTGCATCGGTGCCCGAAGAGGTACGGCAGGACGAGAAGCTGAAGAGCCTTCTCACCGGGATCGAGGCGACGGCACGCGAGCTCGACAACGTCTTCAAGCGGAACGGCATTTCGCGGATCGAAGCCGTGGGCTTGCCGCTCGACCCGAACCGACACCAGGCAATGATTGAAATCCCGAGCGACGAGGCAGAACCCGGCACGATCGTCCAGGAAATGCAGCCAGGCTATCTGATCAAGGATCGCCTGTTGCGGCCCGCTCTCGTGGGGGTTGCCAAGCAGGGCTGAGTCTCACTAAGCTCCTGGGATCCCATAACTTCCTGGAAGCGCGGGAAGGCTCCTTCTTCCCGCGCTGCCTGTGCAGCCGATCCTTTATGCTCTTTCCTCGCTTTCTCCTGCCCATAATCGGGCTCGCCGCCGCCGGCTGCGCCCAAAAACAAGTGCCCGCTCCGGCAAGTGCAGCCGCTTTGGACGAAATCGCCCAAAACGCGGCGGCGCAGGTGAAGCGCTGCTACCGCTCGCCGCGTGTTCCCAGCAGCGGCAAGCAGATCATTACGCGTCTCCGAGTGCAGTATCGGGAGGACGGCGGCCTTGCTGCGCTTCCCGTTGTGCTTTTTCAGGCGGGCTTAACCCCGGCAAACAGCCCCTATGCGGGAAAGATGGCGCAAGCCGCGGGCTTGGCCGTCATGCGCTGCGCGCCCGTCCGTCTCCCGCCCGACAAGCACAAAGAGGGCTGGAGCACGCTCGAACTCACCTTCAGCCCCGCCGCCCGCGTTTGAGGCCGGAGCTCTTCGGTCAAGATATAGGCGAGTTTTGGAAGGATCATGTGTTCGTCGGGTTGAGCTTCGGGAAGACCGCTGCACGATGTTGTGAGTCCAGCGGAGAATTCCGGGGACACAATACCGAATTGACTGAGGCGGGCCTGCGCCGCACGGGGAGATGGCTGGCGCCGCAGAAGCCGGAAGGAAGCCAAGGCAAAAAGCGGAAGCGCTAAATGGGTATAGTGTCCCTGGAAATACCCGGCCGCCGTCCTCGCCAGGAACCGGTTGTGCTTCCGCTCCTTCGGCAGCCGGCGCGCTGCGCCGTCCTGAAACTCCCTCGGCGATCATGTTTCCGATTGCCGCGCCGATCACATCCGGCGATTCGCCAAGTACGTTTCTTCACTTACTGGTCAACACGAATGCAACTCAGATTTTGATCGTCCACTGTCAAATGATCGCTTGACCGGAATACTCCACCAAGGTTCAGGTCACTTAGTTGATTTGGATGTAGGCAGAACATTTTCCATGCCTTCGTCACGCTCTTGACCTCACCGGAGTCCGCCACCACCAAGATAAACTTGGCATCCTTGAAAAACTGCTGTCCGCCCGCGATAACCTTGGCTGATATGTTCTTGCGACTACTTCCTCGGAACACTCGATCTACTCTAAATTTAACCGAATAGACGACGCCCAAATTCAGCGTTGGAGTAGTCTCCTGCGTCGCCCGAACCTGAATGGGCGTAGCCACTACAATGGACGGAGCTAAATCGGAAGGGGGGGTGATTCCAAGCACCAATGCAGAGGCGATGAGCAAACTCATTTTGGAGTAATCTCCGGCTTGTAAGGGATCCACTTCCCTGGTGTTCCGTCTTGACCCACAGATCGAATTGACAGTTTCCCACCATACCTACCGAGTTCAGTAATCAAAGGCTTCTTCCAAGGCTCCGCCACTACAAAAAACGGCACGGCCTTCGCTGAGACCACACTTGGGTCCCCCTTGCCAAAACCGTAACTCCAGCCGGTATCAGTTCGATGGGCCGGCTATTCCAAGCCGGTAATTCCGGGGACACAATACCGAATTGACTGAGGCGGGCCTGCGCCGCACCGCGAGACGGCTGGCGCCGCAGAAGCCCGGAAGGAAGCCCAGCCCAGCAGCGGAAGCCGCTGAATAGGTGTAATGCACCCCCAAACTGAGACGGCGAAAGAGGGGACAGTTCTCCGCTAAGGAGGACTGAATGACGGATAGGGATTCGCCGCGGCGGTTCAGCCGCGAGTTCAAGCTTGCTGCTTTGAGCCGGATGGCGGCGGGCGCGAACGTGAGTGCGCTGGCTAAGGAGTTGGGGATCCGGCGCAAATATCTTTATCAGTGGCGGGAGCGGTTTCGAGTGGGCGGTCCGGCTGCGTTGCGCAGCCGCGGCCGGCCGACCCAGGCCGAGCTTCTGGAGATGCGGACGGGCGAGGCGGTCGAGGCGTCAGCGTCAGCGCCGCTGCCTCCGCCGGATCCTCCTGACGAGCTGGCGAAGGCGCAGGCACGGATCGTGGAGCTTGAGCGTAAGATCGGGCAGCAGGAGCTCGAACTCGATTTTTTTCAGCGGGCCTTGCGGCACGTCGGGGATGCACGCCAGCCGAGCGGCGCGCCTGGCGGGACGGCGTCTACGCGGTCATCCAGGTGGTGACGGCGTCCAAGCCGCAAGGCTCTCCTGATCAAGGTCGAGGGTGCGGGCTTTCGATCGAACGGATGTGCGCGCTCGCAGGGGTGAGCCGGGCGGGCTACTACCGGCACTGGCAGGCTTCGGCGCCAAGGGCCGAGGAGACGGGCCTCAGAGACGCGATCCAGCGTCTGTCGCTCGCCAACCGCCATTACGGCTATCGGCGGATTGCGGCGCTGCTTGGCCGTGAGGGCTGGCAGTCCAACCACAAGAGGGTCCTGCGCCTGATGCGGGAGGATAATCTTCTATGCCTTCGCACCCAGGCGTTCGTGCCGGTGACGACGACTCCGGGCATGGCTGGCGGGTCGTGCCCAACCTGGCGCGGGGCATGGAGCTCAGCGGCCTTGATCAGCTCTGGGTTGCCGACATCACATACATACGCCTGGCCGAGCAGTTCGCCTATCTTGCCATCATCCTGGATGCGTTCAGCCGCAAGGTCGTTGGCTGGGCACTCGAGGAGCACCTCAAGGCCGAGCTGGCGATCACAGCACTCAAGGTCGCGATCGAGGCACGCCGGCCAGCGCCGGGTAGCCTCATCCACCACAGCGACCGCGGCGTTCAATATGCCTGCGGGGATTACGTTGCGCTGCTCTCTGCGCACGACATCCAGCCGAGCATGAGCAGGGTCGGCAACCCTTATGACAATGCCAAGGCGGAGCGGTTCATGCGAACCCTCAAGGAGGAGGAGGTCGATGCCAGCAACTATCGGGATGCCCAGGATGCACGCAGCAGGATCGGGAGCTTCATCGACACCGTCTACAACCGCCAGCGGCTGCACTCGGCGCTCGATTACCTGTCTCCGGAGGAATATGAAGCAACCTTGCCATTGAGGCAGGGCATATGCCCTGCCTCAATGGCGCTCACCGAGACCTGTCCCCAATTTTAGTGTCTCAGCCAAAGGGTGCAGTTCATAGGTATAGTGTCCCCGGAAATCTACCGTTGTGCTTTCGCAGGCGGGCTTAACCCCGGCAAACAGCCCCTATGCGGGAAAGATGGCGCAAGCCGCAGGCTTGACCGTCATGCGCTGCGCGCCCGTCCGTCTCCCGCCCGACAAGCACAAAGAGGGCTGGAGCACGCTCGAACTCATCTTCAGCCCCGCCGCACGGGTCTGACGAGCCCGGGAGCTCAATAGATATAGCCCTCGCGCTCCAGGAACTCCCGGTCGTCTGATTTTGCGGCGCGCGCGCGGTCACTCCGACGGGCTGCCTTGCGCTGCTTTCGGGCCTTGCCGAAGCGCTTTTGCGGCCGCGCTTGGGATGAGGGCAGCCTTTCGAGGCTCGCCGGCACCATGGCCGTTCCGACAACCGGTGCCGCAGCCGCCGTGCCGCCAAGCCCCGGGTCGATGGAAGCGCTGTCGGCGGCACGCTTCTCCGGTTCGCTGACCTGTGCGTCACCATAAGCGGCATATGGTTGGCGCTCATTCTGCGTCTTCACCGTCACTGCAAGCGCGATGCCGACGGCGATTGCTGTCAGCCAGCCGCTCCAAGCCACCATCTTCAGGCTCGCTGATGGTCTCGCATCGGCTGCCGCCATGAAGGCACGCTCCGACGGCAGTTGCCGCATCCGCTCCGGCGGGAGACTCCGCGCCTCATAGTCGGCACGCTTCTTGGGGTCTTTCAAAATGGAAAAGGCTTCATTGATGCTCGCTGCCCGCCGGAGGTTCGCCGCGTCGGCGCCGCGGTCCGGATGATATTTCTTCATCAGTGCTTTGTGGGCAGCCTCGACGACCACCCAATCCGCATCCGGAGACACGTTCAGCATCGCATAAAGGGACTGCAAGCCGGGCATGGGTCGTGAGCGCGCATGTTACAGATCGTGCGCGCCAGCGCCAGCCTTATCGAAGCTCGCAATCCTCGTGCTTCGAGCCGCTTCGCAGGCGCCAGGCGAGAAGCAGCCAGCCGGCGATCATCAGCGCTCCCCCAACGGGCGTGATCATGCCGAGCCACCGCGCGTCGCTCAGCGCCATCAGGTAGAGCGCGCCCGAGAATAAACCGGTGCCCGTCGACAGCAGCATGGCTGCGCTCCCGACGCGCCGCAACGGTGCGGCTCCGATCGCGAGCAGGCCGATCGCGTGCCACATCTGGTACTGCACAGCCGTTTCCCACCAGCCGAGCCGCAGCGGATCGAGCGTCGCGCGGAGGCCATGGGCGCCGAACGCGCCCAGCGCGACGCCGAGCCCCGCCAACATCGCCCCGGCCAAAAGGATCCGCCTGCGCACCTGATCATCCATGAACAGTGCCTCCAGCCGCTAGGCTCGCACAGCCTGCGAAAATGGCAAGCGCGGCCGCTCGGTCTCAGCGCTCGTCTGGGAGGTCTCTTGCTCCGTCCCTCTGCCGAAGCTCAGCTCGCCAACTTCCGGTCGATCCTCGAACCGGTGAGCTGGTGAACGAGAGCTTCAAGCTTCTGCTTGAGGTCGGCGGCCGAGAAGGGTTTCATCACGACCTTGTCCGCGCCAAGCTCAGTCGCCTTGGCGACGACGGCACCGTTTGCGACTCCGCTCAGCATGATGAACCCAGTCTTCTCCAGCCCTGGCTCTTGACGAATCGCCTTCAGGAACTGGAGCCCGTGCATCGTCGGCATGTCGTAGTCGGAGATGATGACGTGAGGGTGCTGCGAACGCGCCAGATCGAGCGCTTCTGCGCCGTCCTTGGCTGCGTAGATCTGCGTGAAGCCCATCTTCTCAAGGGTCCGGCGCGTCAGCTTGCGCATCATTTCGTCGTCATCGACGATCATCACTTTTATGGCTGATGCCGCAACCACCACCTTGTTCTCCTCTTGCGCGCTACGCCGCGGGCCGAGCACCGGTTAAGCTCGGGCCCCAGCCTTGTCACTACGCCGAGCGGCCTTCAATTTAGTTACTCGTTCACGCGGATTTGTGCGCTGGCATCGCCTCTCCAAAGCCGTCCAGCCGCGAGAGGCGCGGTCCAGAAGAATGCCTGGCGATGGGCATTGGCGCGAATGTCGCATTCCGGAACAAGCGATTGATATTCAGTGTTTCTTGCATTCCCGATCGAGGTTGCCGAAGGCTGGCGAAACGCTTTCACGGAGACGCTCAATGCGCAAGACATGGCTGCCCGTTGTCCTCCTAGGCAGTCCGGCTCTTGGCAGTTGCCAATATGCTGGTCTCGCACCGGTTCTGGCGGAGGTGGTGAACGATGCTGCCGGGAAGCGGGGCTACGCGGACGAGGACTTCGGGCGTGCTGCCGCGGAGGCCTGCCGTGGCCGTGCGGCGCGCCACGGCCGCGTCAGCATCGCCAGCGTCGAGCAGCAGAGCAGCAGCACGATGCGGGTGCGCGGAACGATCGAGGACCCTTACCGGGTGCGGGATCGCGGTTTCGTCTGCCTTTTCCGCAGCGACGGCCGCATCGCCGCATTTCGACGTGACCCAAGTCCAGAATGAGAAGATCCCGCGACCAGGCGCAAAATCCGCCCCATCTACTTGCATTGCGAACCGCGGCTAAAAGCGTGCTGCACATAAAGCGGCGCCGTGCAACAAGAGCACATGGAACAAGATGATCTCACCCCCACCGCTCGGCAGCGCGTCAAAGGTCCTGATTAGCCGTTCTAAGCACACTTAGCTGAGAACGGCAGCAGCGGTTCGAGCTCAGCCAGTGGCGGGGAAGCCGCAGGTCTGTGGCCGTTTCGGAGCAAGAAGACGTGCCGCACGATCTCCGCTTGCTGTTCCAATCCGTAGCGCTCGAACGGCCACCCGGGCCTCAGGCTGTAGCGGTAACGGCAGAAGGGGTGACGCATCAGCGGTAGGTAATATTTGCCTCGGGACTGCGCCTGCCAGACATGTGTCATCTCGTGGATGAAGAGCCCCTGGCGCAGCGGATGCTCGCGCGCGAAATCGTGCGACCAAAGCTCACTTCTGCGGTGGAAGTGAATGTTGCCGCAGGGCGCCATGACGATGTTGCGCGGTTGGAATGGCCACCAGGCGCGCCGGACCATGCGAACAGGATCGTAGTCGATGGCCGTTCCGAAGACGCTGGTGGCAAGTGCTCGCTCGCCTCCCGTCAGCGGCCGCGATCTCGCTTGGAAGTCCGTCATCCGATCAGTGCGCTTCGAATGCGCCCGGCGCGTGCACTTCCGCCTCCACGGTGACTGCGGGCGCGGGATCGAAGGTGAAGGTGAGGGGGATCGTGCCGCCCGGCTTCACCGAGGAATCGATCCCGAACAACATTGCGTGCTTGCCCCCCGGCTTGAACTCGAGAATGCCGCGTGCGGGAAACACGGTCTCCTCGAGCGGCGTCATCCGGCTGACACCGCCCCTGGTGCCGCTGTCATGAAGCTCGATCCGCTGCACGAGCGGACTTGTCACCCCGATGAGGTTCGTCGGCGAAGTATTGGTCTTGAGCGTGAAATAGGCCGCGCCCGGCCGTCCGGGCACGGCGGGCAGCGTGACGGCGGCGCGCTGCACCTTCACTTCCGGCTCTTCGGGTGCGCGACTGCAGCCGGCAAGCGCCGCCAATCCCACCGCTGTTGCAACGAGGACACGCATGGCCGCGCCTTAGGCCGCGCGACTTCTTGTCGCAATGCAAAGCCTCCCTATATCGCTCCCGAAACACTTGGCGTGCCTGGTTCTGGAGGGCGCGGAGCATGAATTCTATTGGGGCATGATGAGGTATCTATGGCAAAAGTAATCGGTATCGACCTCGGCACGACCAACAGCTGCGTTGCCGTGATGGAAGGCGGCA
Source organism: Pseudomonadota bacterium (assembly GCA_030773375.1). GTDB lineage: Bacteria > Pseudomonadota > Alphaproteobacteria > Sphingomonadales > Sphingomonadaceae > Allosphingosinicella. Next base: position 4,817 of record JALYNE010000054.1, on the reverse strand, counting down.
AGCCGAAGGTCATCGAGAATGTGGAGGGCGCGCGCACGACGCCTTCCGTGGTTGCGTTCACCAAAGACGGCGAGCGCCTGATCGGTCAGCCGGCAAAGCGCCAGGCGGTGACCAATCCGGATAATACGATTTTCGCGGTGAAGCGCCTCATTGGCCGCCGCTTCGACGATCCGGTGACCAAGAAGGACACCGAGCTCGTCCCCTACAAGATCACGCGCGGCTCGAATGGCGATGCGTGGGTCAATGCCGGCGGCAAGGATTATTCGCCCTCGCAGATTTCGGCCTTCATTCTTCAGAAGATGAAGGAAACCGCCGAAGCGTATCTCGGCGAGAACATCACCCAAGCGGTGATCACCGTTCCCGCTTACTTCAACGACGCGCAGCGCCAGGCCACCAAGGACGCCGGCCAGATTGCAGGTCTTGATGTGCTTCGCATCATCAACGAGCCGACCGCAGCTGCACTCGCCTATGGGCTCGAGAAGCAGGACGGCAAGACCATCGCGGTCTACGACCTTGGCGGCGGCACATTCGACATTTCGGTCCTCGAGATCGGCGATGGCGTGTTCGAAGTGAAGTCGACCAATGGCGACACCTTTCTTGGCGGTGAGGACTTCGACGCGAAGATCGTCGACTACCTGGCTGACGAGTTCAAGAAGGCCGAAGGCATCGATCTGAGGAACGACCGGCTCGCGCTGCAGCGCCTGAAGGAAGCCGCCGAGAAGGCGAAGATCGAGCTTTCCTCAGCGCAGACGACCGAGGTGAACCTGCCGTTCATCACCGCCGACCAGACTGGGCCGAAGCACCTTGTTAAGCCGATCAGCCGCGCGGACCTCGAGCGTCTCGTCGGCGATCTCATCAAGCGCACGCTCGAGCCCTGCCGGAAGGCGCTCGCCGATGCCGGGATGAAGGCGGACCAGATCGACGAGGTCGTCCTGGTCGGCGGCATGACCCGCATGCCGCGCGTGCGCGAGGTGGTGAAGGACTTCTTCGGGAAGGACCCGCACACCGGCGTCAACCCGGATGAGGTGGTTGCAATGGGCGCGGCCATTCAGGCTGGCGTTCTCCAGGGCGACGTCAAGGACGTTCTCCTGCTCGACGTCACTCCGCTGTCGCTTGGGATCGAGACCTTGGGCGGCGTCTTCACGCGCATGATCGATCGCAACACCACCATCCCCACCAAGAAGAGCCAGGTCTATTCGACCGCGGAAGACAATCAGAACGCGGTCACCATCCGCGTCTTCCAGGGCGAGCGGGAAATGGCGGCGGACAACAAGATGCTTGGCCAGTTCGATCTTGTCGGCATCCCGCCGGCGCCGCGCGGCGTGCCGCAGATCGAGGTAACGTTCGACATCGATGCCAACGGGATTGTCAACGTCTCGGCCCGCGACAAGGGCACCGGCAAGGAGCAACAGATCCGGATCCAGGCCTCTGGCGGCCTCAGCGATGCCGACATCGATAAGATGGTTCGGGACGCGGAGCAGTTCGCCGAAGAGGACAAGAAGCGCCGTGCCGCGGCCGAAGCCAAGAACAACGCTGAAAGCCTCATCCACACGACCGAGCGCCAGCTCGAAGAGCATGGCGACAAGGTGGACGCTTCGCTGAAGGGCGACATCCAGACTGCAATCAACGAAGCGCGCAGCGCCGTTGATGGCGGCGATACCGACGCCATCAATCAGAAGGCGCAGGCGCTCGCTCAAGTCGCGATGAAGCTCGGCCAGGCCATCTACGAGAAGGAGCAGGCCGCCAACACGACCGGCGGCAGCGCCGCCGACGCGGCCCAGGGCAGCGAGGCCGGCGGCGGCGAGGAAGTGGTCGACGCCGAATTCTCCGAGGTCGACGACGACAACCGGGGCTGAGCCATGAAAGAGCGGCTCCCGTTCGCGACAGCTCTGTCTGGAAGCGAACGGGAGCCGTGCTTTTTTGTGTGCCGGGGACTCTATGCTTGATACCGATTATTACGAGCTTCTCCAGGTCGATCGGACCGCTGATGAGAAGACGATCAAAACAGCTTATCGCCGCCTCGCAATGGAGTGCCACCCGGATCGCAACCCGGGCTGCACGGTCTCCGAAGAGAAGTTCAAGGCGATCAGCGAAGCCTATGATTGCCTGAAGGACCCGCAGAAGCGCGCAGCCTACGACCGGTTCGGCCATGCGGCGTTCCGGAACGGCGGCATGGGCGGCGGCGGCGCCCAGGATTTCGGTTCCTTCTCCGACATTTTCGAGAATATCTTCGGCGAGTTCATGAACGGCGGGGCGGGCGACCCACGCGCGAACGTGCTGCGCGGGTCCGATCTTCGCTACGATCTTCAGATCACGCTGGAGGATGCGTTCCATGGCAAAAACGTCGAGCTCCGCATCGACACCAGCGTGTGCTGCGAGCCCTGCAGCGGAAGCGGCGCCAAGCCGGGCACCAGCGCCCGCACCTGCACTTACTGCGCGGGTCGCGGCAAGGTGCGGGCACAGCAGGGATTCTTCGTCGTGGAGCGGACCTGCCCGACCTGCCGCGGCGCGGGCGAAGTGATCGCGGATCCGTGCGAATATTGCCGTGGTGAAGGGCGCAGCGAAAAACAGCGCACGCTCCACGTCCGAGTGCCGGCCGGGGTCGACGAAGGCACCCGCATCCGGCTCTCCGGCGAGGGCGAGGCCGGTGCGCGTGGGGGGCCGCCGGGCGACCTTTACATCTTCGTCCACCTCGCCCGCCACCCGATCTTTCAGCGCGACGGCACGACTCTTTTCGCCCGCTGCCCGGTCAGCTTCACAACGGCCGCGCTTGGCGGCGTCATCGAAGTTCCCGGGCTCGACCGGCAACGCCACGAGATCAAGATCCCGGCAGGCATCCAGTCCGGCAAGCAGCTTCGCCAGCGAGGCGCCGGCATGCCGATCCTGAACGGCCGCGGCCACGGGGACATGGTGATCGAGGTGGAAGTGGAAACGCCGACCAGGCTCTCGGCCCGCCAGAAGGAGCTTCTGGAGGAATTCCGGAAAACCGAAACGGGTGACGAATGCCCGGCATCGAGCGGCTTCTTCACCAAGCTCAAGACCGTGTGGGAAGGCCTGGCCGACGGCTGATCGAAGCCAGCTCCTTCCAAGCAGCGGAGGCGCGGCTTACCGGGGCAAGAGCGGCCGCTATAATCAGCTCGACGACAGGAGATTTCCGCATGCGATCCAAACTTCTCGGCCTCGCGCTTCTGCTCTTTGCTGCGCCGGCTGCCGCCCAGCAGGACCTCTCCAAGGTCGAGATCAGGGTGGAGCGGATTGCGCCCGGCGTCGCGGTGCTCTCCGGCGCCGGCGGCAATATCGGCTTGAGCTACGGCGAGGATGGCAACGCCGTTGTTGACGATCAATTCGCGCCGCTGACCGATCGGATCCTTGCTGCCATCGCAACCGTTGATCCGGATCCGGTCCGCTTTGTCATCAATACGCATTGGCATTTCGATCACACCGGCGGGAACGAGAATTTGGGCAGGCGCGGCGCGGTGATCGTGGCGCACGATAATGTCCGCGCGCGGATGTCGACCGAGCAGTTTCTCGCAGCCATGAACAGGAGGGTGCCGCCTTCGCCCAAGGAAGCGCTGCCCGTCGTGACGTTCGGCGACGGCGTGACGCTCCACCTCAATGGAGACACGGTTCACGTCGTCCACGTTGCCAACGCGCACACGGACGGCGACTCGCTGGTTCACTGGCAAAAAGCCAACGTCCTCCACATGGGGGACACCTTCTTCCACCGCGGGTCCTTTCCGTTCGTGGATCTGAGCTCGGGGGGCTCGATCGACGGCGTCATCGCTGCCGCCAATCGCGGGCTCGAGCTGGCCAATGCCTCCACCCGGATCATCCCGGGTCACGGCCCGATGGCCAGTCGCCAGGATCTCCTCGCTTACCGGGACATGCTGGTCGACATTCGCGGCAAGGTCGCCGCCGGGATCAAGGCGAAGCGGACGCTCGCCCAGATCAAGGCCTCGGCCCCCGCGGCGCGCTACGGGATGCCGAGCGGGTTCATCAAGCCGGACCAGTTCGTCGAGGCGGTCTACAACAGCCTCACGCGGCCGGCGCGGCCGGGCGGGGGCGGACACAAGCACTGAGGCCGGAGCGGCCGCGGAGCTGGCTTATTCGGCGAGGCTCCACTCCGGATGCCAGGCAACCTCCCAGAGGTGGCCGTCGGGGTCGTGAAAATAGCCCGAATATCCGCCCCAGAAGCGGTCGTGCGGCGGGTCGGTGACGATCGCGCCGGCACGCTCGGCCCGGTTCATGATTGCATCCACATCTTCCCTGGTCGGCGCGATGTGGCCGATCGAGACGGCGCCGAGCCGCTCGTCCGTTACCGTGGTGTTGGCGTCCTTGGCGAGGGCGGGGGCGGGGTAGAGCGCGAGGATGAGGTCGCCCTCCATGTGGAAAAAGACGACGGCGCCGTCCTCATATTGCTCGCCGATGATCCCTTCGGTCGGAAGCCCAAACCCGTCCTGGTAGAAAGCGAGCGCTCGTTCGAGATCGCTGACGGCGAGGGTGATGACCTTGATGCGTGGTCTCATGGTCCGATCCACTCCGCATGGGTTGTGCCATCCCTTTGAGCCGTGTGGGCGCCCGAGCCCGCGTCAGGCCGGGCCGAACACGCGTTCGAAGATCGTGTCGACATGCTTCAGATGGTAGCCAAGGTCGAAGCTTTCTTCGAGCCTTTCCGGCGGCAGCAGGGTCGAGACTTCAAGATCCGCCTTGAGCAGATCGAGCAGCGAAAGCGCCCCATCGGACTGCCAGACGCGCATGGCGTTGCGCTGGACGAGCCGGTAGGCATCCTCGCGGCTGGCGCCGGCCTGAGTCAGCGC
>JALYNE010000053.1 GCA_030773375.1 Pseudomonadota bacterium | reverse complement strand
AAGAGCAGCGAGCGTCCGGAAGCGGGTCTCCTCAAGCTCCGAAGCGAGCTCGGCCTGTTCGCGAACCTCCGTCCCGCGCGGGTCATTCCGGGGCTGGAGGGTTTCTCTCCGCTCCGTGCCGATGTCGCGGAAGGTTCGGACGTGCTCGTCGTGCGCGAGCTGACCGGAGGGCTTTATTTCGGCGAAAAGCGGCTGGGCGCGGACGAAGCCTCCGATCTTTGCGTTTATTCCCGTGCCGAGGTCGAGCGCATCGCCCATGTCGCATTCAGGGCCGCGCGCCACCGGCAAAAGCGAGTGACGTCCGTCGACAAGGCAAACGTCCTTGCCACTTCAAAGCTTTGGCGCAAGACCGTGGTCGAGGTTGCGGCCGAATATCCTGACGTCGCGCTGGATCACATGTATGTCGACGCCGCTGCAATGGCGCTCGTGACGAGTCCGCGCCGGTTCGATGTCATCCTCACGGAAAATCTGTTCGGCGACATCCTCTCGGACGAGCTGTCGGTGATCGGCGGATCGATCGGTCTGCTCGGCTCCGCGAGCGTCGGCTCCGAGGGTCCTGGCATGTTCGAGCCGATCCACGGCTCCGCGCCCGACATCGCCGGCCTCGACATAGCCAACCCTGCCGGCGCGCTCACCAGTGCTGCAATGATGCTCGAGCATCTCGGGCACAGCGATCTTGCCGGCATGCTGCATCATGCGATCCGCGTGGCGCTGCTCGATGGCTGCCGCACAGCCGACCTCCAGGGAAATGCCCGCTGCTCCGAGTTCGGCGGCCGCGTCGGCTCCATCTTGAAGGATCGCCTCGCGCGGCATGACGCGCATCTCGAGCTTATGGCGATGAATCGCGGCTGCTGCGGATGACGGCTCGCACGCTCTACGAAAAGATTTGGGACGCGCACGTCGTCGAGCGGCGCGACGATGGAACCTGTCTCATCTACATCGACCGGCACCTCGTCCATGAAGTGACCTCGCCGCAAGCCTTTGAAGGGCTGCGCCTGGCCGGGCGCAAGGTCCGACGGCCGGACTTGACGCTCGCGGTCGCGGATCACAACCTCCCCACGACGGCGCGCGTGGATGCACGCGGCGCCCGCCTGGCCATCGGCGACCCGCGCAGTGCGGAGCAGCTGGCGGCGCTCGAAGCCAATGTCGCCGAATTCGGAGTGCCTTATATCGAGGCGACGGCCGCCGAACAGGGCATCGTCCATGTCGTCGGGCCGGAGCAGGGCTTCACGCTCCCCGGCACAACAGTGGTATGCGGCGACAGCCACACGGCCGCGCACGGGGCGCTTGGCGCGCTCGCTTTCGGCATCGGCACGAGCGAGGTCGAACATGTCCTCGCAACGCAAACCCTGCTGCTTCGCCCGTCCAAGACGATGGAAGTGCGGGTCGAGGGCACGCTCGGATTTGCGGTATCGGCAAAGGACGTGATCCTCGCCATCATCGGCCGGCTCGGCGCTGCCGGGGGCACCGGTTATGTGATCGAATATCGCGGCAGTACGTTCCGCGACATGAGCATCGAGGCGCGCCTCACCGTCGCCAACATGTCGATCGAAGCGGGGGCCCGTTCGGGCCTGTTCGCGCCGGACGAAGAGACCTTCGCTTATTTGAAAGGCCGGCCAATGTCTCCGAAAGGGGACGCTTGGCAGGAAAGCGTAGAGCGGTGGCAGGCGCTCCACAGCGACGAGGGGGCGAGCTTCGACAGCAGCTTGCGGCTCGACGCCTCGGAAATCGCGCCAAGCGTCACCTGGGGCACCAGCCCGGAAGATGTGCTGCCAATCACGGGCGCCGTCCCCGATCCCGAAAGCTTTGCCGATACCTCAAAGCAAGCTGCCGCGCGCAAAGCACTCGACTATATGGGCCTGAAGCCAGGGACTTCGCTCCAGGACGTGGCCGTTGAGCACATCTTCATCGGCAGCTGCACCAACAGCCGGATCGAGGATCTGCGCCAGGCTGCGGATGTCGTGCGCGGCCGCAAGATCAGCTCGGCAATCAAGCAGGCGCTAGTCGTGCCCGGATCCGGGCTCGTCAAACGCCAGGCGGAAGCCGAGGGACTGGACCGCATCTTCACCGAAGCGGGCTTCGAATGGCGCGAGCCCGGCTGCTCCATGTGCCTTGCGATGAACCCGGACAAGGTGCCGCCGCAGGAGCGTTGCGCCTCGACGTCCAACCGCAACTTCGTGGGCCGCCAGGGCCCCGGCGCACGGACCCACCTCCTGTCACCCGCCATGGCCGCTGCGGCCGCCGTCACAGGCAGGCTCACCGATGTGCGCGAACTCGTGAAATGAAATCCGTCCGCTTGCTCCAGGGCCCTGCTTACCCGCTCGGCCGGAAGAACATCGATACCGATGTCATCATCGGCGCCGAACATCTGAAGACGATCACGCGTGCCGGCCTCGGCCGCCATGCGTTTGAAACGATCCGCCGCGAGGAAGGCAACGTTTTCGACGACCCGCGCTACGCAGGGGCGCCGATTCTGATCGCCGGCGACAATTTCGGCTGCGGCTCCAGTCGGGAGCATGCCGCCTGGGCGCTCGACGATCTTGGTATCCGCGCCGTCATCGCGCCCAGCTTCTCGGACATTTTTTCCGGCAATGCCTTCAAGAACGGCATCGTCGCTGTTGTGCTCGACCAGCCGGCGGTGGATCGGCTTCTGGAGGTCGCGGCCGACCATCCAGTCACGGTCGACCTTGAAACGATGACGGTTACGACGCCGCTCCAGGACCGTTTTCACTTCCATCTGGATCCGTTCAGGCGCGAATGCCTGATGGGCAGCCTCGACGAAATCGGCCTCACGCTAGCAAGTGAGCCGGCGATCAGGGCCTACGAGGCTCGTACCGGCATCTAAAATCCTCCCCGCCACCGGGAGGACCTTGAGAGATCGGCTTTCGCGGTGGCCGGCGAAATCTTTCTTGCATTCCGATGCCGTCGTTAGTACCGGCGCGTTCCAACGTGTTAAAACGCTAGAACGAAAAAAAACCATGCCAGCCACCATCGCCGTCCGGCCCACGAGAGACCCGCGCGAGCTTGCAGCCGATCTGTGCGCCGCTTTGCTCACCCCGTCCACAGAGGCCGAGATGTCGCGCCTCCTGACGGACCTTTGCACGCCGACGGAAATCAGGACACTTGCCGAGCGCTGGCACGTTGCACGCCTTCTCGACGGGACCGATCTGTCCTACCGCGACATCCACGAGGCGACCGGCGTCAGCACGACCACGATCGTCCGCGTCGCGCGCTTTCTTCGGCAGGAGCCGCACCAGGGTTATCGCGCCGCGATCGACAAAGTGGGAGCCACCGATGCTGGTCGATGATGCGCGCCTCCACATCGCGGTCCAGAAGTCCGGCCGGCTGTCCGACTATAGCCGCGGGCTGCTCAAGGACGCCGGCCTTCGCATGCAGAACGGCAAGAACGAGCTCACCGCACGGGTGGAGAATTTCCCCGCCGATCTCATGTTCGTGCGCGACGACGACATCCCGACGTTCGTCAGCGACGGGGTCTGTGAGTTCGGTATCGTCGGTGAAAACGTTCTTCAGGAATTCGCCCTCGGCGAGAACGAGCCGCGCTTCGACATCCTCGCCCAGCTTGGCTTCGGCCGGTGTACCCTGAAGCTCGCGGCCCCCGAGACCATATCCTACGATGGGCCGCGTTCGCTCCAAGGTGCGCGCATAGCAACGTCTTACCCCCGTATCCTCCAGCGCTTTCTCGAGGAGAACGGCGTCTCCGCCACAGTGGTCAAGATGAACGGGGCGGTAGAACTCGCGCCACGGCTTCAGATCGCCAGCTTCATCTGTGACCTTGTCTCGACGGGCGCGACGCTGGAGGCGAATGGCCTTCGCGCGATCGAGACGGTCTTTGATAGCGAGGCGGTCCTCATCCGCACCAGAAAATCAGTGGCCCAAGCCAAGCTGGACCAGGGCGAGCGCCTGCTGCGCCGCATCGAAGGGGTGCTCGCCACCAAGGAATCGAAGTACATCATGCTGAACGCTTCCGAAGAAGCGCTCGCACAGATTACGGCAATCCTGCCGGGCGCCGAAGCGCCGACGATCCTCCCGCTCCACGGCCGCCCCGGCCATTTCGCGGTCCATGCCGTTTGCCAGGAGTCGGTTTTCTGGGAAACGCTTCAGAAGCTGAAGGAGGCCGGCGCCTCGGCCATTCTCGTGGTTCCGATCGAAAAGATGCTGATGTGAAGACTCTTGTTTGGAATGAGCTCGGCGAAGCCGAACGGCTCCAGGCCCTCGCGCGCCCGGAGCAGCGCAGCGACCTCAGGGTCATCGAGACTGTTCGGGCGATTGTCGATGACGTGCGTGTTCGCGGCTGGGCCGCGATCATCGAGCATTCGGAACGGCTCGACGGCGAAGCACCGCGGCTCATCGCCGTTGCACCGGTCGCGGCGGAGGCACGGCGCAGCCTTTCCGCCGAGGCTGTCGAAGCGATCGAATTCGCCTACCGAAACATCCTGGCCTTTCACGCTGAAAGTCTTCCGAGCGAACATGCGGTGGAGACCGTTCCAGGCCTCAGCGTGCGTAAAGTGTGGCGCCCGCTCGACCGGGTCGGCCTTTATATCCCGGGCGGAAAGACGCCGCTTTTCTCCAGCCTGCTGATGCTCGCAGTCCCAGCGCGCGCCGCAGGCGTCGAGGATATCGTGGTGGTGACGCCGCCGCGTGCCGATGGCGGGCTCGACCCGGTCATTGCGCTCGCCGCCGATCTTTGCGGAATCGAGGCGGTGTGGACGGTCGGCGGAGCCCAGGCGATTGCCGCGCTCGGCCTCGGGGCAGGGGACATCCCGCGCGTGGCCAAGATCTGCGGCCCGGGAAACGCCTACGTCGCCGAGGCAAAGGCCTACCTCGCCTCGCTCCCGGGCGGGCTCGCGATCGACATGCCGGCCGGCCCCAGCGAACTCCTCGTGGTCGCTGACGCAAGCGCCGATGCGAGCCTGGTGGCGGCCGATCTCCTCAGCCAGGCCGAGCACGATCCTTCCGCGCAAGTGCTCCTCGTCACCACCTCCTCGGAGCTTGCCGAAAAGGTGGAGCATGGCATCCATGGGCTTGCCGCCCGATTGCCGAGAAGCGCGATCGCAGCAGCCTCGCTCGCCAATGCCCGGATCATCGTTGCCGACAGTCTCGAGCAAGCGCTCGAAATCGCCAACCTCTACGCCCCGGAACACCTTTCGCTCGCCGTTGAAGCTCCGGAGGCGCTGGTCCCGCTGGTCCGAAACGCCGGCGCCGTTTTTGCCGGCCACTGCGCGTCCGAGACCTTCGGCGACTATCTCGCTGGAAGCAGCCATGTCCTTCCCACCGACGGCGCGGCTCGCGCCTGGAGCGGCGTCTCGGTCTACACCTTTTTGAAGGCGATCAGCGTCCAGCAAGTGACTCGCGAAACCGCTCGGCGTCTTGCCGCGCCTGCGGCAGCGCTTGCTCGGCTTGAGGGTCTGGAAGCCCATGCCTTGTCCGCTGAAGCTCGCCTGGAAAGGGTGACGGCATGACGACACTCGCCGCCCGCCTTGCGCGCCCGGAAATACTTGCGCTGGAGCCGTTCGACGTCGCCGCGCAAGCCAACATCGTCTTCACCGCCGATGCGATCAAGCTCGACGCCAATGAGAATCCGTTTGCGCCGCTCGTGCAGGGGCCGCTCTCAGAGAGGCTCAATCGTTATCCCGAGCCGCAGCCTGCTTCGCTTCGCCGAACCATGGCAGCGCTTTATGGTGTCGAGCCGGAGAATCTGGTCATCACTCGCGGCTCGGGTGATGCGATCGACATTCTCGTCCGCGCCTTTTGCCGCCCCGAGGCGGACGCCGTGTCCACGTGCGAGCCGACCTTTTCGGCTTACGCGCATTTCGCGAGGCTGCAGGGCGCGCGTGTTATCGAAATGCGGCTCGACGAGAATTTCGATTTCGACGCGGCGAGCTTCATCGACGCCGCTCGAGCCGAGCCTTCGCTGAAGCTTGCCTTTATCTGCTCGCCCAACAACCCCACGGGCAATCCTGTCCCAGCCGCTGACGTGCTTCGGGTTGCAGACGCGCTTCCCGACACGATCATCGTGCTCGACGAAGCCTATATCGAATTTTCCGAGCTCGAGAGCCTCGCCCCAGAAGCCACCCGCCGCGACAATCTCGTCATTCTCCGCACCTTGTCCAAAGCCTATGGTCTTGCCGGTGCCCGGATCGGCTGCGCCTTAGGCAATGCCGATTTGATCGGGCTCGCGGCAAGGGCGCTTCCGCCTTATCCGCTGCCGTCCCTGTCGATCGAAGCCGCGCTTGCGGCGCTCTCGCCATCCCGCCGTTCGGTCCATGAGGAGCGGATCGCAACGATCAAGGCCGAGCGGGAGCGGCTCGCCGGGCTGCTTGAGGGCTCCCCCATCGTCCGAAGCGTCCGCTCGGGCGGCGGCAACTTCCTGTTCCTCGAAGTGGACGAACCCGAAGCTTTAGCGGCCAAGCTGCGCAGCCTCGGCATCCGCGTCCGCTTTCGCCCGAAGGCGGCGCCTGGCGGCGTCCGTCTCAGCATCGGCAGCGACACGGAAAATGCAGCAGCGCTTGCTGCCTTTGGCGTCCGGCTGGGCGAGAAGCCGGCACGCCGCGGCGAAGTGGTGCGCGATACCAAGGAGACGAAAATCGCGGTCGCAGTTGATCTGGACCGCGCCGAGCCGCGCCGGATCGACACGGGCGTTCCTTTTTTCGATCACATGTTGGACCAGATCTCTGCGCACGCAGGCTTTTCGCTGACGCTTGCGTGCGAGGGCGATCTCGACATCGACGCGCACCACAGCATCGAGGATTGCGCGATCGCCTTCGGCAGCGCGCTATCCAAGGCGCTCGGCGAGCGCCGCGGGATCGGCCGCTTCGGCTTTTCGCTGCCGATGGACGAGACCGAGGCGCATGTGCTCATCGACCTTTCCGGGCGGCCCTACAGCCTGTTCGAAGGGAGCTTCGAGGCCAGCCATATCGGCGCCTATCCAACGGAAATGACGCGCCACGTCTTTCGCTCGCTGGCCGATAGTCTCGGCGCCGCGATCCACGTCCGCGTCACTGGCGAGAACGATCACCACAAGACCGAAGCCTGCTTCAAGGCTTTTGGGCGGGCGCTCCGCCAGGCAGTCGCGCGCGAAGGCGGCGACGTTCTTCCAAGCACCAAGGGCGTGCTGTGAAGCTCGCCATCGTCGATGTCGGCTGCGGCAATCTCGGCTCCGTCGCGATCGCGTTTGAGCGTTTTGGCATCGCGCCCACCATCACCGGAGAGGCGGATGAAATCGCGTCCGCCGACAAAGTCATCCTGCCGGGCGTCGGTGCGGCCGGCTATGCGATGGAGGAGATCGACGCGAGGGGCCTTCGGGGTCCGCTCCGGGCGCTGAAGCAGCCGGTGCTCGGCATCTGCCTCGGCATGCAGCTCCTGTTCGAGCGCTCGGAGGAAGAAGATACCGTTTGCCTCGGGATCATCCAAGGCGGCGTTCGAAAGCTCGAGCCAGCCCCGGGTATGCCCGTTCCGCACATGGGCTGGAGCAGCCTGGACGTGCGCCAACAAGGCCTTGGGCTTCAGAGCGGCGACTATGTCTATTTCGCCCACAGCTTTGCCTGCGACCATGGCCGCCACAGCGTCGCCACGGCCGAATATGGCCGCCCGATTCCGGCCGTTGTCCGCAGCGGCAATTATCTCGGCGCGCAGTTCCACCCCGAGCGGTCTGGCGAAGCCGGCGCACGCTTTCTCAAGGCCTTCCTCGCATCATGATCATCTACCCCGCCATGGATCTGATGGGCGGCCAATGCGTGCGGCTTGCGCAAGGTCGCTTCGAGGATCGCACCACTTATTCGAACGATCCCGCGCAAGCGCTGGAACGCTTCGCGAAAGACGGGGCGGAGTGGGCGCATATCGTCGATCTCGATGGTGCGCGCGCTCGCGAGCCCCGGCAGCACCAACTGATTGCCGATCTGGCGAGAGGATCGGCGCTGAAGCTTCAAGTGGCGGGCGGGTTCCGTACGGCCGATCAGATCGCAGCGATGCTCGAGGCCGGCGTTGCTCGAGTGGTGATCGGCAGTCTTGCCGTGAAGGAGCCCGAAGCCGTGCAGGGCTTCCTCAAGACCTTCGGTGGCGACCGGATCACGGTCGCGCTCGACGTCAATATCGTCGACGGTGCACCGATGGTCGCGACCGCCGGCTGGACGGAGACGTCCGGCCGAACGCTCTGGGAGACCGCCGCGCTCTACCCGGAGGCGAGGCACCTCCTGGTCACCGACATCAGTCGCGACGGCATGCTCACCGGCCCGAATTTCGATCTTCTGGCCGAAGCGGTCGAACGGCTCCCGCACCTTGGCGTTCAGGCCTCGGGCGGCATCGCCTCGCTGAATGACTTGAAACCGCTAAGGACCGCCGGCGTGATCATCGGCAAGGCGCTTTGGGAAGGTCGGATCGGTCTCAAGGAGGCGGTCGCCCTTGCCCGCGCGTAGGATCATCCCGTGTCTCGATGTCAAGGACGGCCGCGTCGTCAAAGGCGTGCAGTTTCGCGACCATCGCGACATTGGCGACATTGTCGAACATGCGCTGCGTTATCGCGACGAAGGCGCCGACGAGCTCGTATTCTACGATATCACGGCGAGCGCCGAGGGGCGTAGCCTCGATCCCGAATGGGTCCGGCGGATTGCCCGGGTGATCGATATTCCCTTTGCCGTTGCCGGGGGCGTCCGGACCCGCGATCAGGCCGCCGCATGCCTGGATGCCGGCGCCGACAAGGTGTCGATCAACTCGCCTGCACTGGAGCGGCCCCAGCTGATCGAAGAGCTCGCTCGCGACTTCGGTAACCAGTGCATCGTACTTGGCGTCGACAGTTTCGAAGACGGTGGCGACTATTTCGTGAAGCAATATACGGGAAGCGAAGCGAGCACTCGTGACACGGGCCTGCGTACGCTTGACTGGGTTCGCGAGGCCACCGAACGCGGGGCCGGCGAAATCGTCCTCAACTGCATGCGGCGGGACGGCGTGCGCAGCGGCTATGATCTCGCTCATACGGGCGCAGTGATCGCCGCGGTGTCCGTTCCGGTGATCGCCTCCGGAGGCGCCGGCGCGCCGGACCATTTCCGCCATGCCTTCGACGTTGGAGCGAGCGGCGCGCTGGCCGCGACGGTGTTCCACGACCGGCTGATCGCCATTCCCGACCTTAAGGAGTATCTCGGCACATGCGGGATCGAAATGCGCCGCTGAGCGCAAGCGACATCGGCGCACTCGCTTGGGACAAGATGGACGGGCTTTTACCGGCTGTCGTGCAGGATAGCCGTACGCTCCAGATCCTGATGCTTGGCTACATGAACCGCGACGCGCTCGAAGCGACGCTTCAATCCGGTTACGCGACGTTTTTCAGCCGGTCGAAAGGGCGGCTTTGGCAGAAGGGCGAGACGAGCGGAAATCGCCTCGCAGTTCGCGGCGTCTTTGCCGACTGCGACGAGGACGCGCTCGTCGTCAAGGCGGAGCCCGCCGGGCCGATTTGCCATCTCGGCACGACGAGCTGCTTCAACGATGAAGAAGCGGAGGGGCTCGCCTTTCTGTCCCGCTTGGCCGCGATCGTGCACGACCGTGCCGAGGGCGGCGGGGCGAACAGTTACACGGCCAAGCTCCTCGCCGAAGGACCCGTCCGCATCGCGCAGAAGGTCGGCGAGGAGGGGGTGGAGGTTGCGCTTGCCGCTGCCACCGGCGACCGCGAGAACTGCATCGAGGAAACGGCGGATCTTATCTACCACGTGACGGTGCTGATGGAGGCCCGCGGGTTCGGCTGGGAGGATATTGGCGAGCGCCTTCGCCAACGTCACTCGGGCGGCTAAACGCGCGAGGCTTGCCGCAGCAGCGCCAGCGCTTCTTGGAACAGTTGGGGGGTCGCGGCGGCGACAACCTGGCCCGCGCTGAAGTCGGAGCCGCCGCTCCAGTCGCCAATCATTCCGCCGGCGCCGCGCACCACGGGGACGAGGGCGTTCAAATCGTACGAGTTGAGGCCGCTCTCGACGACGAGGTCGATCGTCCCGGCCGCCAAGCGTGCATAGCCATAGCCGTCATGCCCATAGCGGGTCGTTCGCACCTGGGATCGGATCGCGGCAAAAGCATCCGCATCGGCGCCGGCGAACAGAAATGGGTCCGTCGTCGAAAAGCGTGCGTTCGACAGGCTCGGGCACCCGCTCGCCTTGAGCGGCCGTTCTTCGCCCCGGGCAATCAAGACGGCCGCGTCGCAGTCGCCCAGATAAAGCTCATCGAGCCTTGGAGCGTCGATCAAGCCGATCGCCGGCACTCCGTCGTCCAACAAGGCAATCAGCGTCACCCACGTCGGCATGCCGCAGATGAAAGACCGTGTGCCATCGATGGGATCAAGGCTCCAACGGTAGCGCCCCTGCGAAGCGCGCTCGGGAAATTCCTCCCCCGAAATGCCATGGTCGGGATATTCCGCCTCGATCAGGCGCCGGATCGCCCGCTCGGCTTCCCGGTCGGCCTCGGTGACCGGATCGAACTCCTTGCCTGCAGCGGCCTTGTTGTCGGCGGCAATGCCGTTCGACCAGCGCTTCATCGTTTCGCCGCGGGCGGCCTCGGCGAGCCGCAAGGCGAATGTCTTCAAGGGGGGGAAACTCATCCTTCCCCCGTGCGCGATCCCCCGAGCCGCGGTCAAGCTCGGTTCTCCAGCGCATGCCGGCCAGAAGGCGGGAACCTTTCGCCCGCTTCAAACTCTAACGTGGGCGGCCATACCCTGTGCCGATGGAGCGTCAGTGCCGTCCTAAAGAATGCAGAGAGGTAAGATGATATGAGGAATATCGCTCCCAAACTACTTCTGCTTGCGGTTGCTGCCGCGATGGTGACCGCGTGCGGTGGCGGTTATGGAAATGATCGCCCGAAATCACCCGGGGGAACAACATATATGGTGCCGACGTCGGGTTCGTGATCCGGATTAGTGCCGGGCGACGCTTCGGCTTCGCCCGTGACGAGCCCATGATCGCACCGTCCTGAGCAGGGCTCGTGCAAGTCTTACCGCGCGCTGGGTCCTGGCTTCGGGAGCTACTCTCATGCAGCAAGCAAAGATAATCCTCTTGATGTCGGCCGGTCTGATGCTCGTAAGCGCGGCGGCTGCCATCGATCCCAAGGTGGTGATCCCCGCCCGGCAAGCCGGCATGAAGCAGATCGGGCAGAACTTCAAAACGATCAACGACCAGCTTCGCAGTGGAAGCGCTGACATTGCAGTGGTGAGAGCGAGAGCCCGCCAGCTGGCCGTTCTCGCCGCCAGAACTCCGAGTTGGTTCCCGTCGGCCTGCTTCTGTTCCGGCTGATCTGGGGGTTTTCAGGCAGCGCGCCATCCCGGTTCGCAGCGTTCGTCAAAGGCCCTGCGGCCGTGTGGCGCTATGTGCGGGGCGGTGCCGGTAAGGTGGCGGGCCACAACCCGCTCGGCGGCTGGAGCGTGGTGGCGATGCTCTCGGCGCTCGCGCTGCAGATCGGCCTCGGACTCTTTTCTGTTGACGAGGAAGGGTTCGAATCGGGGCCGTTTGCCCACCTCCTCGCATTCGACACCAGCCGCACGGTCGCGAGCGTTCACGAGAAGCTATTGTGGGTGCTCGTCGGCCTCATCGTGCTGCACATCACGGCGATTCTCTGGTATCTTCTCGTCAGGCGCGACAATCTTGTTTCTGCAATGATCACCGGCAGGATGTATCCGGAGACCCCGCTCGAACAGCCGCGCATGGCCCCGCGCTGGCGCAGCGTGGCAGTGATGTTTGTCGCCGGGGCGTCTGCCTGGCTGATCGCCCGCGGCCTCAGGCTTTGATGGGCACAGCAGCGAGCGCTGATCCTCCAACTGACAGGTCAATCGAGGCGGTTGATGCGCCTGCGTCGAGAGCGTCAGGCTGCTGCAGCCAGCTGCCGGCGAAGCACGCGCGGCGAGAACAACGATCGCTTTTTCTGGCGCGTCAGCTCCCGTTTGAGCTCAGCCCAGCCGCGCTGCCAAGCCTGCAAACGATCTGGAGCAACCGGCGATCCGGCCCGGATCGCTGCCACAATTGCAGCAAGTTCCGAGTCTGATCGGCGAAGCAGCTCGCGGCTACGCTCAAGCCCCGGAAGGCTGAACCGCTCGTCGACCCGTCCCAATTGTGATCGAGCCGCGCCCACCAGGAACACCGCCGTGGCGCGGTCTCCTTGGCGGAGAGCGGGAAGGGCTGCCGTTACGGCGGCCCGAGCGTCGGACAGCATGGCTTCCAGCCTGACTGGCTCGGCACCCTTCGACCGGCAGGCTTTGGGATCCACAGCGCGGACATATTCGGCAAGCCCGTGAAGCACCGCCGGCGTTGGCTCGGGCCCGTCGAATTCCTCCACGATGAGGCCACGGATAAAGCGTTCCAGGGCCCGGCTCTTCCGGTCGTGGGCGGCAAGGCGCGGCGGATCTGCCAAGTCCGGGATGGGCTTTGGATTGTGCGTGCCGTCGCCCCGGTGACTGCTCATGACCGAGGAGGTGACATCGG
>JALYNE010000052.1 GCA_030773375.1 Pseudomonadota bacterium | reverse complement strand
TGGTGAGCTGGCGCTTGTCCTTGACCTTCGTGTCGTCGAAAAAGAAGCCCTCGACCCAGCCACCGGCAGGCGTCTTGCTGGCTTTGTTGCGGAGCTTGTCGACGATGCTGGCGATCGTCACGAACTCGACGTCGAACGGGTTTCCGACGAGCACCTCGTAGAGGAGCACCTCCCCGTTGGCGTGAACGTGGCAGTCGATGAAGCCGGGCACGACCGTCATCTGCTTGGCGTCGAAAGTCTGGCTTCTTTTGCCGATGAGAGCCTTCACCTCGTCGTTGCTTCCGACAGCCACAAAGCGGCCGCCTCTCACCGCAAAAGCCTCCGCCGTCGGCGCACGCGGATCCACGGTGTAGATCCTCGCGTTGTAGACGACCAGGTCAGGATCCGTGGCGTCGGCTGCCGCTGCGGCACTTAGCCAAGGTCCGCCAGCCAAGCCGGCGATACCGGATCCGGTCAGGGCGATGAATTGTCTGCGGCTCTGGGGTTGCTTCATCATTTGCCCTCCCTGCATGCTCGTTGTTGATGGAGCGCGTGACTGCTCCCTGAGCTTCTGGTGCGGCTTGTCAGCCGAGCGTCGGGATGAAGACATCCCCGAAGCGACCCGACGCGCCAGCGGCCCCGGCACCGGCGATGAAATGGTCGATGGTGCGCATGTCGTTTCCGTCTGCTCCTGTTTTCAGTGAGTGGGCCGGCCGCGGCGGAGCGTGACGAACGCCAGGCCGGCAAGCACGATCACCACGAGGCTCGCGTAGAATTGGCTGGCCAAGGCCGGGATGAACGCCATCGCCAGCAGCACTCCGGCGATCCCGGCGATCGCGGCGATCGTCCCCCAGGGATGCAACCACATGCGAATGGTGAGCCGTTCGGGCGCTTCGCGCTCAAACTGAGCGCGAAGGCGAAGCTGCGCGAAGGCGATCATTAGATAGATCGCCAGCATGATCGCGCCGGAGGCGTTGACGAGGAAGCTGAACACGGTCTGGGGCGACAGCACCGAGGCAGCGAGCGCGCCATAGCTGAACAGGCTTCCGACGAGAATGGCACGCGCCGGAACCTGCCGCGAACCGACGGCGACCAGCGCCTTGGGTGCATCGCCGCGGGCCGCGAGAGCGAACAGCACGCGCGACGTCACGTAGAGGCCCGAATTCAGGCAGGAGAGCACGGCGATGAGCACGATCAAGTTCATGATGGTGGCCGCACCGGGCACCCCCATTGCCACCAGCGCAGTGGCAAACGGCGAAATTCCCGGGACGATCGAGGTCCACGGCACAACCGCCACGATCATTGTGATGGACAGGATATAGAAGATGAGAATGCGCACCGCGACCGTACTGGTCATGCGGGCCACCGTCCGCGCCGGTTCCGCGGATTCAGCGGCCGCGATCGTCGCGATCTCAGCGCCGGTGAGCGCGAAGATGACGCTCGTGACACCGGCAAGCATAGCGAGCCAACCGTGCGGCGCGAAGCCGCCATGGGCGACTAAATTGGCGAAGGTTGGCCCCGTTGGAGCGGTGATGCCGAACGCATAGCTGCCTGCAATCGCGATGAAGGCGATGATTGCGGCGACCTTCAGCGAGGAAAACCAGAACTCGAACTCCCCATACATGCGGGTGGAGAGCAGGTTAACCGCGGTGAGGATCGCCATCAGCGCAACGCCAATCTCCCAGACCTTGAAGGCGGGAAGCCAGAGCTGCAGGATGGCCGCCCCGGCAATCGCCTCGATCGCCACCACCACCACCCAGAAATACCAATAAAGCCAGCCGCTCATGAAGCCCGCCCAGTCGCCAAGGCCGATCCGCGCGAATTCCGGGAAAGACTGCACGCCGGGAACGGCGATCGCCATCTCGCTCAGCATGCGCATGACGAGCAGGACAATCAGGCCCGCCAGCCCGTAGCTGACGATCGCCGCCGGGCCGGCGGTCGCGATCGAAGTGCTGCTGCCGACGAATAGGCCTGCGCCGATGATGCCGCCGATGGCGATCATGGCGATGTGGCGCGAACGCAGGCTCCGTGCCAGCTGCGGGGCGGGATCGGTGGCGATGTCAGCAGCGGCGGTCATTGCGCTTCTCCAATGGCGCGGGAGAGCCGTCCGACGATCTCGTCGATCTGAGCCTCGCTCACGATCAGCGGCGGCGAGAGCGCGATGATGTCGCCCGTGACCCGGATCAGCAGCCCTTCGTCGAAGCAGCGATGGAAGATGCTCAGGGCTCGCGCGCCCGGGGCGCCGCCGCGCGGGCTGAGCTCGACGCCCGCGACCAGCCCGAGATTGCGCACGTCTATGACGTGACGGGTGTCGCCCAGCGAATGGATCGCCTCCTCCCAGCGGGAAGAAAGCGCGGCCGCCCGCTCGAACAGCCCCTCGCTCGCGTAAAGATCGAGCGTAGCGATGCCGGCGGCGGCCGCGAGCGGGTGACCCGAATAGGTATAGCCGTGGAAGAATTCGATGCCCGGCGCCGCAGCGTCGATGATGGTGTCATGAACCTCACGGGAGACAGCGACGGCGCCCATCGGCACCGCACCGTTGGTTAGCCCCTTGGCGGTGGTGATCATGTCCGGCGTGACGCCGAAATGTTCGGCCGCCGTGGCCGCGCCAAGCCGGCCAAAGGCGGTGATCACCTCGTCGAAGATCAGCAGGATGCCGTGCTGCCGGGTGATCTCGCGCAGCCGCTCAAGATAGCCGCGCGGCGGCACCAACACGCCTGTCGAGCCGGCGACAGGCTCCACTATCACGGCCGCGATGGTCTCCGGGCCATGCAAAGCGACGAGGCGCTCGAGCTCTCCCGCCAAGTCCTCGTTCGCTTCGGGCATGCCGCGCGAGAAGGCAGCGACCGGGCGATGGGTGTGGGACAGATGGTCCACGCCCCAGATCTGGGCTCCGAAAGTGCGGCGGTTGCCGCCGATCCCGCCAACGGAAGTGCCGCCAAAGTTCGTGCCGTGATAGCCGCGCTCGCGGCCGATCAGCCGAAGCCGGCTGCCTTGCCCCCGCGCCCGCTGGTAGGCGAGCGCGATCTTAAGCGCCGTGTCGGCGGACTCAGAACCGGAATTGGTGAAGAAGATACGATCCAGCCCCGCCGGCATGATTTCGGCCAGCCGCATCGCGAACTCGAAGGCGAGCGGATGGCCGAGCTGGAAGGTCGGCGCGAAGTCCAACTTGCCGGCCTGATCCCTGATCGCATCGACGATCGCCGACCGAGCATGCCCGGCGTTGACGCACCACAGGCCGGCAGTCCCATCGAGCACCCGGCGGCCATCCACCGTCCGGTAATACATCCCTTCGGCCGATGCCAAGAGCCTGGGATTGCCCTTGAACGACCGGTTATCCGTGAACGGCATCCAGAAAGCCGAAAGGTCGGGGAAGGCCGGCCTTGCCTCTGTCCCCGCGGAACGCACGTTCGCGGCCGTCCCGAGCGGCATCTCAGCGTGCTCCATAGGCCCACTTTCTCCGATCACCGTCTCTGTCCGGGCCGATGGCCGATGCGCCGTTGGTCGTCAAATGCCTCATGCCGCGAGCAGCGCTTCTTCGGCGTCCTCAAGGGCAGCCCCAGGCTTTCAGCGACCGGGCGGTAGGTCACCCGACCGCAATGAACGTTGAGCCCATTGCGCAGCCCTGGATGGTCGCAGAGGGCGGCAAGCCCCTTGCCTGCCAACTCGAGCCCGAAGCCCAGCGTCGCGTTGTTGAACGCAAAGGTCGACGTGCGCGGCACCGCGATGGCTCCCGCCGCCGCATAATCGTGGTCCGTCGCCGCAATCCCCGCCCCCGCGCCCGTTTCGACCAGCAGCTCGTGGCCGCGCAGCGCGAACTCACGCACGCTTTCGGGTGTCAGGCCAACCCGATACTCGTCCTTCTTGATCTCTTTTGAAACCCCCACCAGCATGATTGCCCCGCTCGCCGTCGGCACTGACCACCGATCTGTCGCCGCCGCTGGCTGCGGCGACAAGGTGCAAAGCTAAATTGATGTGGTGCCCGCAAGGCACCTCACCCGCGATGCTCTCCAAGGGTCCGTTTTTGCAGGAAATGCCTCAGCCGGGTCAGGATCGGTAGCGACCAGCGATCCTCGCGCGTGACGAAGGCATAGGCGCCGAGCACCACTTGCTGCGAGCCGGGGAGCGCCAGTTGGACGAGGCTGCCATTTTCAATGTCCTTGCCGACGAGATAAGTGCTGGCGAGCGCCACACCGCGACCCGCGCGGGCTGCCGCGATGGCAAGATGGGCATGCCAAAGGAGCGGTCCAGGAAGCGGGCTGGGGACATCGACGCCGTTGCGGCGAAACCAGGCCCGCCACTGCTCGTCATGCTCCTCGTGCAGCAGCGGCGCGTCGACCAGCGCCGCGACGCTTCCGAGCCCTGCAAGCCGGCCGGCGAGTTCCGGACTGGTCAATGCCATGATCGGGGGACGCGCCAGCTCCACATATTTTAGCCCGCGACCGCCGGCCCGTGGCGGCCAGTCATCACCATAGAAACGAATGTCGACGTCGGCCTCATGCATCAGCAGATCGGCGGCGCGATCCGTGGGCCGAAGCTCGATTCTGTACTCGGGCCAAAGCGTCTCGAACTCAGCAAGCTCATTCGATAGCCACTGCGCGGCGAAGCCCGGCACACACCAGACGCGAAGCGAGTGTTGATCGGCACTGTGGAGCAAGTCGGACGTCGCGGAGGCGAGCTCGACTAAGGCTGCCGACACCCGTGCATGATAGTTGGCGCCGGCTTCCGTCAGGTGAATACCACCACCGGAGCGCCGGCAGAGCGTGAGGCCCAGCCACTCCTCCAGGACGCGAATATGCCTGCTCACCACCGCATGATCGAGGCTGAGGCTGACGGCCGCCTTGCGGATGCCGCCGAGGCGGCCCACGGCTTCGAAAGCTCTCAGGGCTGCGAAAGGAGGAAATGCCTTCGCATGAAGCAATCCACCCTCAGATTTCCCGTCCACGTTTCCGTGGGCCCTCACCGACTGCTGCATTCCTCTTTGTATGCTCGGACCTGCGAGGGTCGACAAGCTTCCATGTCGGCACTGGACAACGGTTTTTGAGACCATTGCGGGGGTTTGAAGCTGGGATGCGCGTGGTGCTTTCGGGTCACCATCGCTGACGATCAATGATCCTACCCAAGTGTCTCGCCTCATGGCATCCCGGTTCTAAACAGGTAGAAAGCAACTCTATGGCCGGATCTGTGGTGGGCGCTCTACGTCTCGCTCTGATTGTTGCCCTCGCGGCACCTCAGCCGAGCTTCGCTTTGGCGGCTCCCCAGCCGCACCTTCCGGACCCTGCTCCTGCGCTCCATTTCGATCTTCCCGGCGTGCGGATCGGCGTTGCCGAATATGAAGAGGGTCCGACCGGAACGACGGTTTTTCATTTTCCGGAACCGGTGGCCGTTGCTGTCGATGTCCGCGGCGGTGCGCCGGGCACGATCAACACCGACGCGCTGCGGCTCAGCTATGAGGAGCCGTTCGTCGATGCGATCACCTTTGCAGGCGGCTCGAGCTATGGCCTGTCCGTGGCCACCGGCGTCGCGGAGGCGCTTCGAGACCAGCGCACCGATCCCGGCGCGCTCGCCAACATCGCCACCGTGGCCGGCGCCATCATCTTCGATCTCGGGCCGCGGCGCTTCACGACGGTCACGCCGGACGGTGCGCTTGGGCGCGCGGCGCTGGCTGCGGCGCGGCCCGGAATTTTTCCGCTCGGCGCGACCGGCGCGGGCCGCTTCGCGACGCAGGGAGGGTTCTTCGACGCTCGCACCTATTCGGGGCAAGGCGGCGCGATTCGCCAGAGCGGGCCGACCAAGGTCGCGGTGTTCACCGTCGTCAACGCGCTTGGCCATGTCGTCGACCGACACGGGCGCGTGGTGCGTTGCGCGGGGCCCACACCCGATGATTGCGGCACAATCGAGGGACGCGTCCAGGGCAAGCTCGACAAGATCGCTCCGCCCACCAGTGCGCAGGCCAGCGGCCCGAGCGGCAACACGACGCTGACGCTGGTCCTCACCAATCAGAAGCTGCCGGTATGGGCGCTGCAGCGATTGGCGACGCAGGTCCACATGACGATGGGCCGATCGATCCAGCCTTATGCGACGACCGCCGACGGCGACGTGTTGTTCGCGGCGACGACGGCGGCGGTCGACAATCCCAATCTCTCGGTCGAGAATCTCGGCCTGCTTGCATCGGAGGCCGCGTGGGACGCGGTGCTGGCAAGCGTGCCGCGCCTCGACCTCCCGGCGACGCAAGCACGCCCGCCGAGCGAGGCGGCCTTACGCTCCTATGCCGGGACTTACGAGTTCGCGCCGGGCATGAATGTCACGATCGAGGAGGAAGCGGGCCGGCTGTGGGCGCGCGGCCCTGCCCGGGCGAACCTCTATCTGCCCACAGAAGGCCGCGTTGCGCTGGAGCCGACCGGCCCCGCCGACTTCCGCATCGCCACGCCCCGCGCCGACCGCCTCCGCTTCGAGCGCGCGGGGAACCGGGTGACGGGCCTCACCGTAAACCCCGGCCACTGGCCGATCAGCGCGCGGCGGGTCCGGCAGCCTCGTTGAGCCTGCCATATTTGCGGAGGATCTCGCACAGCGGCCCATGCGGCAAGGCGGAGACGCGGAGCCCGTCCGGCCCTCCATAGTCCCGGCCGCGACCAGCGCGTTCACGACCGCTTCTTCGGTGGCCTGGGCGACGGCTTCGAACAACGGCGAGAGCAGATCGTTCGGATGCATGGCGACGGTTCGCGCTGCGGGGCCCTGGTCTACGCTCCGGAGTCCCAGGTTCGGGGTTGAGAAGGCGATGAAGATGTCCCCGGAACCGTCGCTGGCGATCGAGCCGAGCCGGCCAAGCCCAAGCGACGGCCGCTTCGCCAGCCGCCGCAACTGGTGCGGCAGCAGTGGCGTCGGTGGCCACCACTACGATGATCGAGCCAAGAAGTTAAAGAAAGAATGGTGCCCCCGGTCGGACTCGAACCGACACTCCTTGCGGAACTCGATTTTGAGTCGAGCGCGTCTACCAATTCCACCACAGGGGCCCGAAGCGGGGGTTAGAGCAGTTCCCGGAAACTGGGAACCGCTTTTTCGCGATCAGGCAAAGACGTCGGCAGGATCCGTTCCTTTCCGGTCGGCCGAAATCGGCTGGGGCCGCGCTTCCTTCGAGACGCATGAACAGGAGAACGATGAGCGGACGAGATACGGAATGAAGTTCAGAAGGTAGAACCAGCCCCGGACCGAGAGGCAGCGTCTGAGCGTCCCGAAATGGGTCAACCACCACAGCCGGAGCGCGCGGAGCGCTTGAGAGGCCATGCGAACCCTTCCCAGACGTTCCGCGCTTCATTATCCGGTTTAGCGACGACAGACGGACATGTCGCCGCTCCACGCGGGCGCAGCCGGCCGCCGGATCGGGAAGGACTGCAGGCGAAGTGATCGACGAGCCTACAACCAATTCGGGCGCTTGGTGGGCGAAGCTGAAGGACGAGGACCTGCAACGGGAACTTGGCCGCAGCTCGCCAGGCCAGGATAGCTATGTCGGCGCAAGGGACGAGATCCAGCGCCGAGCGGCAGTCAAGCGCGAGCGCCTGATCCGGTGGGCCCTGGGGATTTCAGCGCTCTCCCTCCTCGCCTCGCTCATCATCGGACTTGGCCTCGTTTCGGTCGGGCAGCAACTGGCAACGCTGCGGGAGGCCGCGCCCAACGCATCCCTCGAAGGCCCGGAACGGCCCAGCCGCGGACCGGCGGGACCTACCGCCCCCTCCGACAGACCACCGGCTTCCGATGCCGGGAGTGCACAGGCACCCGATCCAGCCCGCGACAGCACTGCTCCGAACGCTGGACGTGAAGGCGCTGCTCCGCGAGGGCCCGGCGGCGGCAAGGCTGCGACAAAGCGCGGGCAAGACGTGACTCCGATGGAACGCGGTGAACGGGCCCTCGGTTCGGCACCCGCCTTAGCGCGGGAGCCAAGGACCGCCGCGTGCCGTCGGTCTTGCCGCCAATCAGCCGGCCGGAAGCTGGCCGGTGACGCGACCGCCAGCGCGTGAACGCCGTTCCGGCCATCCGGCCGCCGGATGATGCTGCTGAACCTCTGATGGCTCGAGCGTTCAGCGGCGGGAAATGGCGGAGTTGTCATGATAGGGCGCGTGGCAAGGAGTCGAGATATGTCCCCTATGAAGCTGATTGCGGCAGTGATGGCCGTTGGCTTGTCGAGCGGAGCGTCCCCCGCTGCCGCGCAATATGAGCGAAGCAGAACTGGGCAGGTGGCCGAGGAAATCGCGCGCGGCGTTCGGGAGGCTGCGAACGCGGTGGGCACCGTCTCTGATGCTTTCTACGACAGTGTGAACGGCATCCGCTACCGCGGCCAGGAGCGGTTCGCCATCAGCCACTGCGCCCCCCGCGTGGAACGCTACGGCCGCATGCGTGTCGACCATGTCGAGCCTTACGGCCGGCGCAGTCTGCGGGTCTACGGAATCGCCGACCGAGCGGATCGCTATCATGCCGGTTACCGCGCGCGAAGCGACGATCGTCCCCTCGCCTTCACTTGCACGGTCCGCGATGACGGCCGGGTGAAGTTCAAGACCATGCGCAACCGCGCCTGAGCATCGGCCTCCAGTGATTTCAAGTCAGGTGGATCATCTGGCGGGTCGGAAATCACGGGTTCACCAACGAAGCCGGATTCGTTCCTGGTCCAACAAAAGCAGGAACGAGTTCAGGGCCGATGCACTCCCTCCGCCGCTGGACCGACCTTTAACGAGGTTGCGGGCCTCGTCTGTCGAAACTCGCCGGGCGGCCTGCCATTGCCTGGCAGCGCCGCGGATCAGCTGCCGGGGCCGCGCTGAATCACACTGGTGGCGTTATTGTTGTCACCTGACTGGGTGACGAGGATATACTGACCCGGCTGCGTCTGTGTAACGCTGTAGCTGTTGCCGTTCCCGTCCTGCCGGATGATTGCCGTTGCGTTGGTGGCGCCCAGATCCTGCAGGATCGAAGCCTCGTTGTTGCTGCCCTTTTGAGTGATGGTAGCGATTTGCCCCCGGCCACGCTGCTCGATCGCTGCAGTGAGGTTGGTGCCGAACTGCAGCACGCCAGCACCCGTGGGACGAGTTCCACCAGGCCAATAGAACTCATCAGCCGCCGCATTCGGATCTCCAGTCGCCTGCCGATTTTGGGCGGCCGAGTTGCCGCTCGGCGGATCACCCGCAGATGAAACGCCAACAGTGGCCGTTTGCAAGATGGTCGCTGAATTCGATTGCCCGCCCAGCTGCCAAATGTCGGCAGTCACGACATGTATATCGAAGCCGCTGCCGAGCTGTTCGATTCTGGCGCGATGCCCAGCTTTCGGGTCTGCGGAATACTGGCTGATCCGCCCAGCATTCAATCGGCCGCTTTGCGTCACAGCTGCTGAGGACGCGTAGGCGAACTGGCATGGGATGGTGGTGCCGTTACACTCGCTGTTGTTGCCGCGCGCACCCTGTATCACCGACATGTTGTTGTCTGAAGAGCCCACCTTTTGCCACAGCGTTGCGCTAAGATCGGCTCCCTCCTGCGCGGCTGACATGACATTTCTGTCGCCATTCTGTGAGGCAGTCACAACATTGTTTCCGCGGTAGATCGCGTTCGGATCGGTGACACGCGTCCCGGCGCCTCCGTCTTGCCGCGTCGGCTGGCCACCTGTGTCGTACTGGTTGATAAAGAGAGAGCTGTTCCGCCCAAATCCTTGTGTGAGGCGAGCCCTGTGGCGACCCCATTGCGTCAGGGCGATCTGGTTCAAGGTCCCTGACTGCGCGACGTCGGCAGCGGCCCCGCCGTCGTCCTGCGATCCGCGAATGAGCTGATCGATTCTGAGGCTGGTGAATTGGCCCCTTTGCCAAAGCACAACCTGATGGCTGATCGTCGCGTGGTCGCCCTGTTGAAAAATGGAGTTCTCGGTGCCGACACCCTGCTGCGCAAGATTTCCCCCGATCGAGACACGCGCGACATGCGGCAGTAGGGACCCCACCTGGCCGACGAAGCTAAGATTCCCCAGACGACGTCCGGTGGCGCCATCCGAGCCTATGCCCCCGCCAAGCATGCTCACTCGCGCGGAATGCCCAATGCCTGCCTGGCGGACACGGCTTTCATTCCCGAACCCGCGAATTGAGACATCGGCGAGATTGCGGGTTACCAGCGGGTCGATACGGGTCTGTTCGATGAAGCTCCGGTTCGGCACCTGAACCGAGCCTTCGAACATCGAGACGCGCGCAACGTTTGCGGCGCTGAACTGAATGACTTGGCTGGTATTGCCTTGGCTCAGCAGGCGAGGCCCTCCCGGGGCTGCAATGCCCTGCACCACGGTTGCGCTGTTGTCCCAGTGGACTTGCGTCACCGTGGAGGAATTGTCCGATCCGTGCTGCTCAACGCGCGCCTGCCGATTTGCGTAGCGGCCGATCGCCGGATCGATATGCTGGTCGATGGTGCTGCTGTTGCGGTCGCCGTCAGCCTGGCTGAGCGTCACGCCGTTGCTGTCGCCGGTCTGGCGGACCGCGCTTCGGCTTCCGTTGCCGATCGTCCGTGAACTCGAGCGATTGTTTGTGCCGGTCTGCGTGACGGTGGTGCTGTTGTCCTGACCCATCTGGAAGACCCCGCTCCCATTCCCGAAGCCTTGGACGAAGACCTCCGCAAAGTTTCGCGTCACAATGGGGTCGATGCGGGTCTGCTCAATGGTGCTTCGGTTGGCCGCCTCAACAGAGCCTTCCAACATGGTCACGCGCGCAACGTTGGAGGCGCTGAACTGCAGAACGTCGCTGGTGCTGCCATTGCTCGCCTGATTGCCGCTTCCTTGCACCACCGTCGCACTGTTGTCCCAATGGACCTGCGTGACGGTCGAGCTGTTGTCGGATCCGCGCTGCTCGATGCTCGCCTTCCGATCGGCGTAGCGGCCGATCGCCGGATCGATATGCTGATCAACGCTGCTGCTGTTGCGGTTCCCCGCCTGGAGCAAAGCTGCGCCGTTGCGGTCTCCTGTCTGGCGCACGCCGTTAAAGTTGGCGTCACCGACCTGACGGGAGGTCGAGCTGTTGTCGTCGCCGACCTGGGTAACCGTCACTCGGTTGTCGTTCCCGTTGAAGCTGACGGAGGAACTGTTCCGGTTGCTCCCCGGGGCGCCGTTCTCGACATTGGCCTGATTGTTGCTTCCGGCACGCTCGATCGTGGAGGTGTTGCTTCCAACATTAGTGGTTTGCGCCGCGGCGATGCCGGCGGAAAGCGCGAGAACCGACGTGGCAGAAGCGGCTTTCGCGAAAAACATTTTACTCTCCGCAGGTTAGCGACGTGCCAATTGTCCCCCGCGAAGCCGACAGAGTCAAGCTGCGGGCGCAAAGCGGCGCGCTGAACCTTGGAGTCGAACATCCGCAAGCGCTTCGGACCCGATCGCCGGGTGCCGGATTGGTGCGTTGGCTAGTGCGGGCATAAGCTCGGAGCAGCGAGCAGTCGGCTCTGACGCTGGTTTCCGATCAGTTCAGGCCGGCGCAAATATCGGGGTTGCCCGCGGACACAGTCAGTGGGACTGGAGCACTGGTCAAACTCGCCCGGCTGACCTCGGCCAAATCCCAGCTGCCCTTGAACGTCTTGCCCGCAGCCAGTGCAGCGGACGGCTGCGCGCGCAACACCTTGAGCTTGGGCTTCAGCGCGGATGTGCTTTGCCCAACAAGAAGATGCCCGTTCAAGATGTCGCCGCCGCTGCACGTGACACGGAGCACCCCCTGATCTTTGGCCCCGTCCCCGTCACTGTCGGCATCAACGCGGACGTCCATGAGCCGCTGTTTTCCCTGATTCCCGTATGTTCCGAGCGCAGTGAAGCTAAGCGCGCGTGTCACTCTAGCCGGTGCAGCATCGGATCGGCCGATCATCGGCGCCATGTCGTTCTGAGCAATGGCTGCAGAAGCGCTTATCGTGGCGGCGGTGGCCAGCAAAATCTTGATCAACAACTCTCTCCCTCGGTTCTTGTCGACCATGCCCGTCCTTAGGTGCCACTGCAACGCTTTGATGGGCATAAGGAGGAAGGGCGGCCGCTCGCATGCGGCCGCCTCCTGCTCGATCCGACTAGCCGGTCACCTTCGATCCCAGCGGCTGCGTCGCGGGCCCATGGATCACCTCGCCCGACAGTTCAAAACGCGAGCCGTGGCACGGGCAGTCCCAGGTCCGGTCGGTGGCGTTCCAGCCAACCAGACAGCCCATATGCGTGCAGACCGCGGAGACGGCGTGGACGACGCCGCCCTCGTCCTTGAAGGCAGCGACGTTCTCCCCGTCGACCTTCATGATGGCGGCGTGGCCGGGCTCGAGTTCGTCGTAGGATCTGGGCTTGCGCGACAGGTAGCCGCTGACGAGGTGGGCGGCGACTTCCGCATTTTCGACGACGAACTCCTTGGCGCCTGCAATCGGTTTCACCCGCGTCGCGTCGAAGATGTCGAGCCAGCGATTCTCCCGGCCCGTAGCAAGGTCGGCGATGATCATCGCGGCGACGGTGCCGTTGGAAATGCCCCAGGCATCAAAGCCGGTCG
>JALYNE010000051.1 GCA_030773375.1 Pseudomonadota bacterium | reverse complement strand
ACCTGCGATGAACGGCTGTTCGAGCGATTCGACAGGGTGATAACGGGCCTGTCACGACAGCTGCGCTCGACCATGCAGCGCGACACCGAGCATGGGCGGTACGCGCTTGAAATCGCTGTTGTGGATCGCGCGGACCGGTAGGCGCCCCCTTCACCAAGAGACATGCTGGAAGGACGAAGCGGCTGCCCCCCTGCGCGTGAGCGCAGGCAGGCCTCGGGACCGGCTCCGGAAGCTACCGGATCAATGCGAGCGATCGTCTCGGTTCTTCTGGTCGTCCGCATAGACGGGCCGACCGACGGACTCCTCGTTGGCGCGGGACAGTTGCTCGGCGCTCTCGCCCAGTTCAGCGGCCCGTTCAGCATTCAGGAGTTCGTCCTGGTGGACGCCGTCTATATCGGAATTCGGTTTTGCTTTGGGCGGTTTCGCCATTTTTACGACTCCTCGAACGGCTAAACTCGGGCATTTGGCCGCAAGTTGCCTGCACTGAAGATTTTTTTGAGATCCGGCGGAACTCCTGCCCGGCCCCATCGTTCTGCAATTCGGATAGTGACCTTTTGCCCCCCCGCTCTCGCTATCCAGAACATGAGCCCGGACGCGCCAACCCCTCCCCCCCCCGGTGGCGCCTCCGGGCTCAACATTTTTGGGGCTTATTCCAGCAGTTTCGAAATCCTCGCCGCGTGGAACTCTCTTCGGGCTGCAGGCATTTATAACGGGCCCGCAACCTGCAACCGGGAGAGCCCTTATGCTCCGTAAGACCTTGAACGTTATCCTGATCTCGAGCGCGATCGCTGCGCTCGCCGCCTGCAACACAGTTCGCGGCGCCGCCGAGGACGTGGAGTCAGTGGCGAATGCGGCCGACAAGAAGATGTGATCCGGCGCGCATGGCCGATAGAAAAGGCGTCACGCTAAAGGTGGCGCCTTTTTCTATGGCGATTGTGTAGTCTGCAAACACGGTTGCTCTGCGTAGCCTCTCCTGACAATCGCCGGAGTCGGGAGAGGTGCCGTGGGGCTGTTTCTTGTCAGCTACGACCTAGTGAAAGAGAAGAGCGGCTATGACTACAAGCCGCTGATCAGGGCCTTGGAAGAGCTGGCCGCCGTCCGAACGCAATGGTCGGTCTGGTATGTGGACGCCGAATCTCACGAGGCTTAAATCTACAATTATCTTGCCCAGTTCATGGACGCCGATGATCGCCTGATGGTTGTGCCCGTGACGCGACGGCCGGTTTGGGGCAAGGCGTTCCAGGGGACGCGAGGCATGGTAGCTCACTATTTTCCGTAGGCGGGTCGGGCAGCAGCATCTTGCTCTCCTGACATGAAAAGCCCGCTCGGGGCGGGCTCATTCGGGGTTGATGATAATCGCTATCATCTCGTCTGGCGGCTCTAGCGCCCGCGCCTGTTCTTCGTATTCATCGGCCATCTGCCTGAGGGTGAGGGCCGCACGTTGGTCCGTGGTCGATCTCGACAGAGACCGGCATTTTTGAGCCTGTGAACGAAAGTACGCAGCCGTAGACATCGCTACCCTTATGTCGGGTAGCCGACTTACTCCTCCTTACTGGGAGAGTCACCTTGTTTCGCCTTTGCAACCTTTCGCAGCCGCTCATCCCAACGGGCTTCAGCACGCAGTGCCTGCAACGCCACTTTCTGATCTAGCTATGGCAGAGCCAATGAGCACGGTTCCACCGCCGCACCAGACGCGAGCCGTGGCGTCCCTGCTCTCCCTTAACCGAAAAATAAGCGTTCCGGGACGATGCTTGAGAAACCTTGATTTATGCATCCGAGTGTATATTTATGCGGACGGCACGAGAAATGAGCAGAGTGGCACAATGAACAAGATCCAATGCTCCAGTGATACGCCTTGGGGAATCCACCTGTCGCTGGAAGATCATCAATGTCCACGTTGTGGATGGACGGTGGACAGGCCTGAGGCCGTTGCCGCGGCTGCTCAGTCGATGAACGCGTCCGGCCGGCAGGGCTGGCGCTTGCTTCTAGAGTGCTTTCAAGTCAGGTGGAATCACCTGACGGCTCGGAAAGCACGGCAAACAAAGGAAACTGGACCCGTTCCCGGTTCAATCCAACCGGGAACGAGTCTAGGCCTGCTCGGTCCTCGCAGCATGGGTCGGACACGGACTGCCGCCTGAAGCTTGTTTGCGTCCAAGATCATCTCCTCCAGTGGGCGATAAATGCCGGCCGCTTGGATGAGCGGAGTGATCCGGCAGCCCTCAAACAGCGGGTGGGAAGAGTCGCGTCGGGACCCTTGATGGCCCGCATCCCTCTCTGGGCCGATCAAGACCGGATCGGCTGGACCATCAAGTGCTTTTGAGGCCGCCCCCACGCGCACGCCGCCTTTCGGTGAACCAGATTACGACAAGTGCGAACTCGTAAAGGAGCATCAGGGGCACTGCCAGCAGGAACTGCGAGAGCACGTCGGGAGGTGTCAGCACGGCCGCGATCGCGAAAGCGCCGACGATCGCGTAACGTCGCCCGCGTTTCAGCTGGCCGCGCGTAACAATCCCGGCCCGTTCGAGCAGCATCAAGAGGATCGGCAGCAGGAACGCCACCCCGAAACCGAAGATAAAGCGTGTAACGAAGCTCAAATAATTGCCTATCGCAGGCAAAGCTTCTTGCTGCACGCCGCCGACATTCCCCTCGAACCCCAGCAGGAAGTGGAGCGCGATCGGCATCGCCACATAATAAGCGAGCGCGGCGCCCGCAGTGAACAGCAAGGGCGTCAGGATCAGGAACGGCAGGAAGGCTTTTTTCTCGTTGGAGTAGAGGCCCGGAGCAACAAAGCGCCAGATCTGAGTCGCCAGCACCGGAAAGGAGAGCATTATCGCGGAGAAGAACGCCACCTTGAGGTTGACAAAGAAGGCCTCGAAAATGTCCGTGTAGATAAGCTTTCCCTGCCCCGCCTTCAGCAGCGGCTGCACCAGGAATGCAAAGATCGGCTCCGCGAAATTGAGGCAAACGGCAAACGCCACGCCCAGCGCGACAAAAGACCAGATCAGCCGCCGCCTCAGCTCGACCAGATGGTCCATCAGCGGCGCGCGCGTGTCGTCGATATCCATCATGGTAGCTCGCGGCGCTGCTCTTCGCCTTGAGGCGGCTCTGCCTCTCTATCGTCGACGGAGCCGTGCGCCGGCGTAGCGGCATGTTCGGCCGGCGCTTCAGACGGGAGCATCGGATGCTCGCGCATGATCCGCTCGTTCTCCTCCCGCCATTTCTTCTCTATCTCCTCGAGCTCCGCCTCTCGGATCATGGTGTCGATGCCGGAGCGGAAGTGGCGCGCCATGCCCCGCGCCCGGCCAACCCAGTAGCCGACCGTCCGCATCACCTTCGGCAGGTCTTTGGGTCCGATCACGACCAGTGCAACCAGAGCCACGACCAGCAGCTCAGCTGAATCGATCCCGAACATGCCCCCCGCCCCTCAGGCGCCGGTCAGGGCTCGCGCCGCTCTTCCGTCTCCGGCGTCCGCGTGCGCTCGGTGCGCGCATCGACGGTACGTTCGCCCTCGATCCGCTTCGGCGGCAAGGCGGCCTCGTCCTCTTCCGTCATGCCCTTCTTGAAGCTTTTGATGCCCTTCGCGACATCGCCCATCATGTCGGAGAAGCGGCCCTTGCCGAACAGCAACAGGATGATGATGCCGACGACGAGCCAATGCCAGAGGCTGAAACTACCCATTACTCTTCTCCAGATGCTTGGAGCTCATCTAGTCCTCATTGGCCCCGGTTTCCAGTTCCAGCTGCCCCATCGCTGCATCTATCGGGTCAAGAAGACCCGCAGCCTTCAAATCCTCGATGCCCGGGAGGTCCCGCCGGCTCCTCAAACCGAAATGAGCAAGAAATCCAGCGGTGGTGGCATAAGTGAGCGGCCGGCCTGGCGCCTCGCGACGTCCGGCGGGCCGGACCCAGCCCGCCTCCATCAGCACATCGAGGGTTCCTTTGGAAATTTGCACCCCGCGAATGGCTTCGATTTCTGCGCGACTCACTGGCTCATGATAGGCGATAATGGCAAGCGTCTCCACCGCAGCGCGGGAAAGCTTGCGGGCCTCGTCCCGCTCGCGGCGCAGGATGTGCGCGAGGTCGGGCGCAGTTTGAAAATGCCAGCGCTTTCCTCGCTCGACGAGCTCGATCCCGCGTCCGGCATAATGCTCCACAAGAATTGAGAGCGCTTGTTCCACAT
Source organism: Pseudomonadota bacterium (assembly GCA_030773375.1). GTDB lineage: Bacteria > Pseudomonadota > Alphaproteobacteria > Sphingomonadales > Sphingomonadaceae > Allosphingosinicella. Next base: position 8,354 of record JALYNE010000051.1, on the reverse strand, counting down.
CCACATCGGGGCCGACATAGTCGGCGATCTCAGCCGCCGTCATGGGCTCCTCCGCCGCAAACAAAGTCGCCTCGACCGCGCGCACGTCGTCGTTCGGGGCGCTCATGCCGCGCGAATATAAAGCGGAGCGAAAGACGACTTCTGCTCAAGCTCCAGCTTTCCTTGGCGGGCGAGCTCGAGCGCGGCAACGAAGCTGGAGGCGAGCGCAGATTTACGAAACCCAGCGTCGGCGCTTTCGGGAAGAAACGATCGGATCTCCGACCATTCCAGCTTGGCCCCCAGCAGGCGCTCGACTCGGGTCAGCGCCTCTTCAAGCGTCATCACCGGTCGCCGCGACACGATGTGGACGGCTGGCTCAGTGCGCGCTCGGATCGTCCCGTAAGCCGAAATCAGCTCGTATAGATCGGCCTGCCAAGCAGCTTTCCGGATGACGCGAAGCCCCTCGGGCGCGCCTCGAACGAAGACGTCTCTGCCGAGCCGATCCCCACCGAGCAGCCGCGCCCCTGCCTCGCGCATTGCGCTGAGCCGCTGCAGGCGCAGGTGGAGGCGTAGCGCCAGCTCGTCGGGGCTTGGATCGGCTTCAGGATCCTTCGGCAACAAAAGGCAGGACTTCAGGTAAGCGAGCCAAGCCGCCATGACGAGGTAGTCAGCGGCGATCTCGAGCTTCAGCTTCTTCGCATCCGCAATGAACGCGAGATACTGCTCGACCAAGGCCAGAATCGAAATTTTCGCCAGATCCACCTTCTGCGTTCGCGCGAGCGTCAGCAGCAGGTCGAGCGGCCCTTCCCACCCGTCAATGTCGAGCGTCAGCCGATCGGCCTCGCGCACGGCGGGCGCTTCGTCGAAGAAGGGTTCGGAATCCACGGCCCGAGCTTAGGACGAGCGCGCGATCATGCGAAGCAAGATTCCGCGCCTCCTGATAAGCTCCCGTCCCACGGCAGAAGGTTAGAGGCCGACGCTGGCAAGAGGCATGGGTCGCGTCGTGAGCGCCGCCCGGCGTTCGTCCACCGCCCCGGCGAGGCTTTCGAGCAGCTCCACCGTATCTTCCCACCCAAGGCAACCGTCAGTGATGCTCTGACCATAAGTGAGCGCTTGTCCGGAAACCAGATCCTGCCGCCCGGCCGCGAGATGGCTTTCGATCATCGTACCGAAGATCCGGCGTTCGCCCCCGCGCAGTTGCGCGGCAATATCGCCAATGACCAGGCGCTGGTTCTGGGGATCCTTGCGGCTGTTGCCGTGGCTCGCGTCAATCATCAGTCGGCACGGGAGCGCCGCCGCCTTCGCTTGCCCGCACGCAGCATCGACGCTTGGCCGGTCGTAGTTCGGCTGCTCGCCACCGCGCAGAATGACGTGGCAATCCTCGTTGCCCTCGGTCGATACGATCGCCGAGTGGCCGCCCTTGGTCACCGAAAGAAAATGGTGCGGCTGCGATGCAGCCTTGATCGCGTCGAGCGCAATGCGCAGGTTGCCGTCCGTGCCGTTCTTGAAGCCCACCGGGCACGACAGCCCGGACGCAAGCTCGCGGTGCACCTGGCTCTCAGTCGTGCGCGCGCCGATCGCCCCCCACGAGACCAGGTCGGCTATGTACTGCGGCGTGATCATGTCGAGATATTCGGTGCCTGCGGGGAGCCCCATCTCGTTGATGTCCAGCAGCAGCTCGCGAGCAGTGCGCAGACCCTTGTTGATGTTGAAGCTGCCATCCAGATCGGGATCATTGATCAAGCCCTTCCAACCAACCGTGGTGCGGGGCTTTTCGAAGTAGACGCGCATGACGATCTCGAGCTCACCGCCAAGTCGCTGCCGCTGCTCGACCAAACGGCCGGCATAGTCGCGGGCAGCCGCCGGATCGTGGATCGAACAGGGGCCGACGACGACCAGAAGGCGATGGTCGGCGCTGTGAAGGATCCGATGAATCGCAGCGCGTGCGGTATAAACCGTCTCGCTCGCGCGGTCGCTGATCCCGAACTCGCGAAGCAGATGCGAGGGGGGCGACACTTCCTTGATCTCGCGAATGCGGATGTCATCGGTTTTTTGCTTCATGGGTCTTCAATCTGCCGTAACGAGCGCTGCCCCCCAAACGAAATCGCCAGCGCGCCAGCTGGCGTGGTTTCGTCGCGGCTCAAGCGCAGCTTCTAGACTGATGCGCTCCCGCTGCTTCCGCACTGGGCAGAAAAAGCGAAAAGTTTCCACAAACAGAATGAGAAGCGCATACCCTTATCCGCTACGGGATTGCGGCGAGCTCGGCAAGTGCCGGTCGAGGCACCCTCTTGCCGCGCTCGGAAAGGATGCCGAGCACGCCCATGGCTGCTCCAGTCGGCGCCCCGCTGGCGGACGTGTCGAGGTCGCTCGCCCGGTGCGCCTGCTCCTCAGGCGGCCAGCTCGTCGCTCCCGTCTTGCTCGAGCAGTGGCCTCTGAGCAATTCCCAACTGATCTGCCAGCCTGCGGCCCGAGATGCCCCGCGGCGTCCAGAACCGGCATTCAATGGTGCGCGGCGAGGTAGCTTTGAATCACGCGGGATTCTTCGGCGCTGACGACCAGGCCGTGGCCCACCATCGCTTCGATCACCTCCGCCCAGCCAGCTGCGCTCCGCTGCCCGGAAAGGGCGACGTCAAGGCCGTGGCAGGACGAGAATTTTTGTTGAACAAGCTCGCGGCCGGCGAGCGTTGACCCTAGGCCCGGCAATTGCGCGGGGGAGGGAGCCGGAGTGGCGGCTTCGCTTGCCCGCTCGGCTGCCCCGCTTCTGCCCTGGCCAGCCACCGATTGCGGCGGAGCCGTTTCTTGGGTTCTCGCCAGTGGAGCGCAGCCGCCGGCCACCGACAGCAAGAGCGAAGGAAGAAGAAGAAGAAGACGCCGAACTTCCATGCCCGATCGCCTAGAGGGGCCGATCGCGCCTGGCAATGCCGCTCCCTGCCTTGCGCACATCGGATCGGAAGCATTCAAATGGCGGGTCGATCCTTCTCTGGCGAGGCGGGTTTGCTCCCTCGACTGCGGGCATTCCGATCAAGCAAACGCAAGCAACTCGTCCCGCTTTGCGGCCAGCTCCTGGTAATCTCCGACCGTGGCGCCATCCGCCACCGTCGCCATTGCCCGGTCCAGCCGCCCGCGCGCTTGCGGGCTCATTTCAGGCAGGCCGTTTGCGACCACCAGCATATCGTCGAGCACCCCCGAACAGTGCAGCGCAAGGTCGCAGCCTGCCTGAAGCACGCCACGAGCGCGCTCGGCGAAGGTGCCGCTGAGGGCACGCATGCCGACATCGTCAGACATCAAGAGTCCGTCGAAGCCGATGCGCGTGCGGATGATCTCGCTTATCAGCTTGCGTGAGAGGCTGGCGCAGTGGGTCGCGTCCCAGGCAGTGTAGACAATGTGGGCGATCATCCCCACCGGCGCATGCTTCAACGCCCGAAATGGCTGCAGATCAGTTTCGAGCGCTTCCTCGGGCGCCTGGACCACCGGGAGGCCGACATGGCTGTCGCTCGTGGCTCGGCCATGGCCGGGCATGTGTTTAACGACCCCGACAACGCCTCCGTCTCGCATGCCCTCGAGCACCGCGCGCCCAAGCGCTGCCACCTGCATCGGCTCCTCGCCGAGCGCCCGGTCGCCGATGATGTCGTGCGCATCTGCCTGGCGGACGTCGAGGAGCGGCATGCAATCAACCGTGATCCCGCACTCCTTCAGCAGCACCGCGATCGCCTGTGCATTGGCGCGAGCCGCTTCGATCGCGCTTATCGGCGCGACCTTGTAGAGTTGGGCGAAAAGCTCAGCCTTTGGAAATGCCGGCCAAACCGGTGGCTGCATGCGTGCAACGCGGCCACCTTCCTGGTCGATAAGGATCGGCAAGTCGTCACGACCGTGTATCGAGCGGAGCGTGTCGGTAAGGTTTCGCAACTGCGCCTTTTGAGCGCAGTTGCGTTTGAAGAGAATGTAGCCGGCAGGATTGGCGTCTCGAAAGAAATCCCGCTCGTCCGCCGTCAAGCTCTCGCCTGAGAGCCCATAAATCGCCGGCTGCATTCCATCCTCAGTCTACAACCACGCAGCTTTCGCCCGCCACCCGAAGGCGTCCGCACAGGTTGCTCGCGCCGGGCCCGCTCGCCCGCAGCCGGTAAAGAGTTTTGCCGCCGCTGGTGGTGGGCGTTACGCTATGCGTCAACGGCTCGAGATATTTGAAACGGCCGGAGAGTGCCTTCCACGCACTATTGGCAGCCGCCTGGCTGGAAAAGGCGCCGAGTTGAACCGTGGCTCCGCCGGCCGCCGGCGCCGCGGGCGCCGTTGCCTTGGGAGCAGGGGCGGCGGGAGCAGGGGCGGCGGGAGCAGGGGCCGCGTTCTGAGCGCTTTGCTGAGCACCGGCAGCGGGCTCGGCCGTCTGCTTGGGTGCTGGCGTGACGGGGGCCTCCGGGACGGCGTTGACGTCGATTGCGCCTTTTGGTTCGGCACCCTCGCTGGCAGCGAAGGCGGTATCCCCTTCACCTTCCACCTTCATGCCGCCGGGCTCGGCCGGCTTCACCTTGTAATCGCCTTCAGGCGCCGCAATCATTTCGGGCTCCCCGTCGGCGCCGACCTGGCCGCCTCGATCACCGAGCCAGAACAATCCGCCGACGATGAGGCCGATTGCGACAAGACCGATCAGCACGAAGGCGATGAGCTTACCCGCGCCGGGCCCGTCTTTCTCACCATCTTCCTCGACAGCCTCAAGCCATGGCAGGCGGTCTTCGTCTTCGAGAGCCGGATCGTCTGCGCGCACGTCGGTCATCACTGCATCTCCTCGGCCGCGGCCACCCCGATGATGCCCAGCCCGTTTCGTACAATCTGCCCGATTGCGGAGGCAAGTTCCAGCCGCGCGCGGGTAAGTTCCGGATATTGTGCCAATAAGAAACGCTTTGCGGGATCATCGTTACCTTTGTTCCACTGCGCGTGGAAGGCGGCGGCAAGATCCCCGAGGTAAAAGGCGATGCGGTGCGGCTCGTGCGCCTGCGCTGCGCCCTGGACAAGGCGCGGAAACTGCGCGCCGATTTTCACCAGGGCGAGTTCGTCCTCGTCCAGAAGGGCAAGGTTCGGCGGAATGCCAAGGTCCACACCTTCCTGAGCGGCCTTGCGGTGGAGCGATGAAATCCGCGCATGAGCATATTGTACGTAGAAAACGGGATTATCTTTCGAGGCTTCCACCACCTTCGCAAAGTCGAAATCCAGCGGCGCATCGGCGCGGCGGGTGAGCATCATGAACCGCACAACGTCTTTGCCGACCTCCCGCACGACGTCCGCGAGCGTCACGAAAGAGCCGGAGCGTTTCGACATCTTCACCGGCTCACCGGCCCGAAAGAGCCGGACCATCTGGACGAGCTTGACGTCGAGATCGACCCGGCCATCGGTGAGCGCCGAGACGGCCGCCTGAATCCGCTTCACGGTCCCGGCATGGTCGGCGCCCCAGATGTTGATCAGCGCGTCCGCATTCTCCGCTTTCTGCAGGTGATAAGCGGCGTCCGCGCCGAAATAGGTCCAGCTGCCGTTCGATTTCTTCATCGGGCGGTCCTGGTCGTCGCCGAACCGGGTCGAACGAAACAGCGTGAGTTCGACGGGCTCCCAATCCTCCGGAGTCTCGCCTTTCGGCGCCTCCAGGACACCCTCGTAGACGAGACCCTTCTGCCGCAACGTCTCGAGCGCGCGCTCGGCAGCGCCTGAGGACTGCACCGCCGCCTCGGAGGCGAAGACATCATGGTGGATGCCAAGAAGCGCCAGGTCAGCCCCGATCAGCGCGAGCATCTCGTCGACGGTGCGGCGCCGGAATATTGGCAGCCAGTCCTGTTCGGGCGCTCGGGCGTACCGAGCGCCGAATTCCTGCGCCAGAACTGCCCCGACGGGCTTCAGATATTCCCCGGGATAAAGCCCTTCCGGGATTGCGCCGATTTCCTCGCCAAGAGCCTCACGGTAACGCAGCCATGCCGAGCGGGCGAGCGTATCGACCTGCGCGCCGGCATCGTTGACGTAATATTCGCGAGTGACTGCATAGCCCGCATATTCAAGCAGGCTCGCCAGCGCGTCGCCCACCACCGCCCCGCGGCAATGCCCCATATGCATCGGCCCGGTCGGGTTTGCCGAAACATATTCCACATTGACGCGGAAATCCCCGCCGCGGGTTGACCGCCCATAGTCTGCTCCAGCCGCAAGAATGGCGCGCAGTTCATCCTGCCAAACGGCCGGATCCAGGCGGATGTTGATGAAGCCGGGACCCGCAATCTCCGCAGTTTGGATCTCGCCGAACTTCGCAAGCTCGGGTGCGATCAGCCCGGCAAGTGCACGCGGATTGGTGCCCGCGCGCTTGGCGAGCACCATCGCAACGTTGGTCGCGAGATCACCGTGCGACGGATCCCGAGGCGGCTCCACCGCCACCGCATTCCGGTCGATTCCCGGCGCAAGCCGGCCGTCCCGCTCGAGGGTGTCGAGGACGGCGTCGATATGCGCGGAAAAGCGGGCGTAGAGTGTCACTGAGCGGTCCGTTTGCGGGAAATGCGGCGCTGTAGCGGATCGGGCGCGCAAGACCAAGATCGGCCGCAGACCTATCCGCCGCAGACCCGACAGGATTTCACGCGCAGGAAAGAAAAGCGCAGTCAGAAGCCTTCGGGAAGTGCCACCGGGCCGACATGCTGCCGATATTGTGCGATCGCATAGCGGTCCGTCATTCCCGCGATGAAGTCCCCGATATGACGGATCATACAGATCTCGTCGCCGTCGGCGACGTGCCATTCGGCCGGGAGCAGCTTCGGGTCTGCACGATAGGCAGCGAAGAGACCGGCAAGCACCTTTTTCGCCTCGTTCTGGATGGCGAGGATCGGGGGCGATCGGTACATTTTGGCATAAAGGAAGCTTTTGAGCTGGCGCTCGTCCTCGGCCATCTCTTCCGAAAAGCCCGCGAGCGCCTGTCCCGCCGCACGAATGTCTTCCACGCTTTGGATCCCGGCGGCGGCGACCCGCCGGCGCGTTTCTTCGAGCACGTCGTTCACCATCAGCCCGATCTGGTCGCGGATCAGCTCCGGCGCCAGGCGCGCTTCGTCGACTTGCGGATAACGCCGGCAGATCTCCTGCCAGTTGCGCGCGACGAACGGGACCTCGAGCAGGTCCTCGAGCGTGAACAGCCCGGCACGCAGGCCATCGTCGACATCGTGATTGTCGTAAGCAATATCATCGGAAATTGCCGCCACCTGCGCCTCCAGGCTCGGCCAGGTGTGAAGTTCCAATGGGAATTCAGCGTCGGCTTTTGCAAGCGCCCATCCCGGCTGGGTCACCGGTCCATTATGCTTGGCAAGACCCTCCAGAGTTTCCCAGCTGAGATTGAGCCCCGGGTAGAGGGGGTATGGCATCTCGAGCTTCGTCAGCAGGCGTAATGTGTGCGCATTGTGGTCGAAACCTCCCGCCTCGCGCATAGCGCCGGTGAGGGCGTCCTCGCCCGAATGGCCGAAGGGAGGGTGACCGATATCGTGGGCGAGGCAAAGCGCTTCGGCGAGATCCTCGTTGAGCCCAAGCGCGCGCGCCATCGTTCGTCCGATCTGCGCCACCTCCAGGCTGTGGGTCAGCCGAACGCGAAAATGGTCTCCGTCGGGAGCGACGAACACCTGAGTCTTGTGGCGCAGGCGCCGGAAAGGGATGGAATGGATGATCCGATCGCGGTCGCGCTGGAAAGCATCGCGGGGGCCGCGCCTCTCCCCGACCTTGCGCTGATGCACGCGCCCGCGGGAGAACCCGGGATCAGACGCATAAGGCGCGGTAAACCTCACTTCACCGAAAGCTTCTCGATCTCCTGCCCCGCCGGGTTCGTCCAGCTGAATGCCGTAAAGTCCAGCTTGTTCAGCTCGTTGACGAATGCCTGCGCTTCCTTTTCAGTCTTGAACGGCCCCACCAAGAGCCGGTTGGTGAAGCGCAGCGGGGTCGTCCAGGCGCTTCGGCCGCCGAGCAACTTGGGCGCCTTTCCCTGAAGGCGCGCAAACTCCTTCGGCAGCCCGCTTTTGTTCGCGCCGCCCGCGACCTGGACCCAATGCCGGCTGGGTTCCTTCTTTGCGGATTGTTCCTTTGCCCCAGCCTTATTGGCTGGCTCGTCCTTTTTGGCTTGTGCCTCCTTCTTCGAAGACTCCGGCTTCTTCGGATCCTCCTTCTTCGCCTGCGCCTCCTTCTTGGGCGAATCGAGCTTCCTGGCCTCATCCTGCTTCGCCTGCGCCTCCTTTTTCGAAGGCTGTGCCTTTTTCGCCCGACCGTTTGAAGGGTCCGGCGTGTTCGGTTCCTCCTTGGGCTCTGCGACCGCCTTTCTCTCGCTCGCGGACTTGGCAAGTGCTGGTTTCGGCCTCGGCTGCGAAGCCGCCGCAGGAGGATTG
>JALYNE010000050.1 GCA_030773375.1 Pseudomonadota bacterium | reverse complement strand
CGCGATCGCATTCGTCGGCGTCGGCGATCCGATGCTCCATTATTTCGTAAAGGCGCTACCAACGGCGATCGCTTCGGCGGCCTTGTCGATCGCGCTGCTCATCCGTTGCAAGGAGGCAGGATGGCCGACGATACTCGCTGCAGGGGGCATTGAGGGAACGATTGCACGGGCAGTGCTGCCGCTGGCCGTCCTCACGCCCATCGTCACGAGGATCCTGGAAAAGCTGATCGTTGAAGAAGGGCTTTTGCCCCCTGCTCTCGCCTCGATTGCGGATATGGTGGTGAACGCGCTTGTCGTTGCGGCCCTCCTCCTGTGGGCCACCAGCCGAGTGACCCGCGAATATCGCGTACGCCGGGCCCTGACGCGGGCACTGGACGTGTCGCCGATCGCGCTCACCAGCCTCAGCGGGAAAATTCTGCATTGGTCCAAAGGATGCGAACAGCTTTACGGCTGGTCTGCGGATCAAGCGCGTGGACGCTTCAAATATGATCTCCTCGCAACCGAGACGCGCAACGGTCCGCGGAGCCTAGCCGAGCGGGTGGATCAGGGATCATCGTGGGAAGAAGAGCTGATCGAGCGCCGCCAGGACGGCAGCGAAATGAACGTTCTGGAACGCGCGCAACTGCTGGAGCCGAAGTTCGGCGGCGAAGCGGTCCTGGTGCTGTCGATGACCGACATCACCGACCGCACCAAAGCCGAGACCGCGCTCCGGGAGAGCGAGGCGCGCTTGACGCTTGCCATCGACGCCCACGAAATCGGGGTGGTGGAGTATAATCACAAAACCGGTGAGATACAGTGCCCACCGGAGGTCGAACGCAGACTCGGGCTCGCGCCGGGAACGATCAAGGACGTCGATAGCTGGCTCGCTTGTGTGGAACCGGCCGACCGGAAGCTCGCATTTCAGAATTTCTACTCGGCCGCGGCCAAACGTCGGCCGCGTTCGCAATTCCACTACCGTATCGGACCGGAAGGAGACCGGCGCACCGTGGAAGGTTCGGTCAGCTGGATCTACGATCGCAAGGGCAATCTGGAACGGATGGTTGCGGTCGGAATGGACGTGACCGAGCGCACGCAGTCCGAAGCCCGGATTTCCGATCTGCACGCAGAGCTGATGCACGTGTCGCGGCTCAGCGCCATGGGGGAAATGGCCGCGGGCTTGGCGCACGAGCTGAACCAACCCCTTACCGCAATCGTCAACTTCCTCGGCGCCGCCGGGCACTATCTCGACAAAGCGGAGCCGACCCAAGCGCGTGACTTGTTCCGGATGGCAAGTGCAGAAGCTTTGCGCGCCGGCGAAATCATTCGACGGCTTCGGAGCTTCGTCTCCAACCACGCCACCAACGTGCAAGAAGAGCCTGTGCAGGAGGTCGTCGAGGAGGCGGTGGCGCTCGCCTTAGCAGGATCGAGCCAGCGGGACGTGAACGTGGTGGTCACGGTCGACGAAGATGCCCACACCATGCTCGCCGATCGAGTGCATATCCAGCAGGTACTGGTGAATTTGGTCAGGAACGCGGTTGAAGCACTGCGGCAATGCCCGTCCGAGCAGCCGAAGATCCTGATCCGGGCCGGCCGCATCTCGGAAATGGTGGAGATTTCGGTCGAGGATAACGGCCCCGGCCTTTCCGAGACGATCGTGGGTCGTCTTTACGAACCGTTCGTCTCGACGAAGGACGACGGCATGGGCGTTGGTTTGTTTATCTGCCGCCGGATCATCGAAGGCCACGGAGGCGAATTGCACGCAGCGAACAACAGTGCCGGTGGAGCGACTTTCCGCTTCACCGTGAGAAGCTTCGAAGCAGCAAGGGGGTCGACTCTTGAGTACGCGTAGCATCTACATCGTCGAGGACGACGATGCCGTCAGGACGTCGCTGCAAAGTGCATTTTCAACCCTGCCGAATACTTTGATCTGGGGCTTCCGATCAGGGGACGCATTTCTCGAACGGGTGGACGAGCTCAGCTCCGGCTGCGTGCTGCTCGACTACAACATGCCGGGCAGCAATGGCGTCGAAGTGTTGCGAAAGCTGGACGGCCAGATCGAAAGGTTCGCCTGCATCATTCTTACCGGATATGGCGAAGTCTCGGTCGCCGTCCAGGCGATGAAGGCTGGCGCCACGGATTTCCTGGAAAAGCCATGTGATTTCGTCACGCTGATGGGCGCTGTGGAACGCGCTTTTTCCAATCTGGAGCGAAGCAATTCCGAGCTCGCAAGGACCAGCGCTGCGGCGGCGAAGCTGAAGCTGCTGTCCGCGCGGGAGCTCGACGTCCTCAAGGGCCTGATCGACGGCGATTCGAACAAGGTAATCGCCCACAAGCTCAACATCAGCCCCCGAACAGTCGAGATCCACCGCGCAAACATGACGGAAAAGCTCGGCGCCCGGAACTTGTCCGACGCGCTCAGGATCGCTTTTGCTGCGGGTCTGTTCGGGGTCCCGTAACGCGGGTCACGCGCCGCGAAGCTCCGCACATCAAGGCGCGATCGCCTGCACCAGACCCGTTCCTGGGTCGTTGAACCAGACGTTCCTGGGTCGTTGAACCAGAAATGAGTCCAGCTTCGTTGGTGTACCGTGATTTCCGAGCCGCCAGGTGATTTCCACCCGACTTGAAATCACTCCAGCGCGCCTTGTGCTGAGACCGAACGCTACCGCGCGATGCGGCCCCAAAAGTCACGCGCGATGGAGGTTCTCGTCGGCGAGACCTTCGATGATGGCGCGATTGACGGTGATCAGTTCCTCGATCGAGTCGCGGCCGGTAATGACGTCGCTGGTGAAACGCTCGACCCAAAGCGCGATCGATATGATGTTGGCGCGCAGGCCGTCCGGCAGCTTATTGCCGGGCGCTCCGCAAAGCGTCGAAAAGGTGTTCCATACTTCCCGGTTGCGGTGAAGCGCGGGCATCAGGGCGGCGCCGGTCAGACCGGCGTCGCGCGCATTGATCAGATCGCCCGTGATTTCGCTCATCAAACGATATTCGGCGGCCCGCGGCGTTTCCGCGATGCTGCGCACGCGGCGATAGGCGTCAAGCGACATAGAAGCTCCCTTTGTGCTCTTCCATAATAGAACCGGATGAGCGCCTCCGGATAAGTCGCTCAACTTTTCCTCCCGCCGCCGTTCGTTCCACGAGGTTCACCGAGGCGGTATCGCTCATCTTCGCCAATCAGCTGCCGCCGTCCCGTGATCCCGCGATCGGGGTGTCCACGGGCGGGAAATGATCCTTCCGCCGGCGCGCTGACGATGCGCGGACGCGAAGCAGTTCGAGCGACACCAGATGATTTTGCTGCCCGGGCGACGTTCGCCGCTTCGATCATCCTATAAGACAATCACTGTTTCCCGGGTTTTTGCCGAGTAGATCTTCATGCTGAACGGTATTGGCTTCTTGGTTATCATGGCGTGCGTCTTCGGCAGCTTCATCTGGTCCGGGGGCAAGCTCGACATCGTGCTGCACGCGCTACCGCACGAGTTGCTGGCGATTGGAGGCGCCTCCATCGGCGCGTTCCTGGTCGCCAATTCCATCGGCACGGTGAAGAGCGCCGGCAAAGGCCTGAAGCGCTCCTTCAAGGGACCCCGCTGGACCGAAAGCGACTATCGCGATCTGCTCGCACTGCTGTTCGGCTTGCTCAGCACGTTCAAGAAAGGCGGCGCGACCGCGATCGAGCCTCACCTCGACAACCCAGAGGAAAGCAAGCTCTTCTCGCGTTACCCGCGGCTGCTCGCCGACCATCACCTGGTTGAATTCATCTGCGATTACCTGCGCATGATGACCGTCAATTTCGAGGATCCGCATCAGCTTGCGGAGGCAATGGAAAATGACATCGAGCGTCACCATCACGAGGAGCTGCTGCCCCAGCATGCGCTCCAGACAATGGCCGACGGACTTCCCGCCATCGGCATCGTTGCGGCAGTGCTCGGCGTCATCAAGACCATGGGTTCGATCGACCAGCCCACCGAGATCCTGGGCGCGATGATCGGCGGGGCGCTCGTCGGCACCTTCCTAGGGGTGCTTCTATCCTACTGCTTCGTGGGGCCGCTCGCCTCGAAGCTCAAGGAGACGATCGAGGCCGACTGCCAGCCCTTCAACCTCGCCAAAGTCGCAATCGTTGGTCACGCCCAAGGGATGCCGACGCAGGTGGCGATTGAAATCGCGCGGCGGATGACGCCCTCGCACCACGCCCCCTCCTTCTCTCAACTCGAGGCCGCTCTCGACCAGGCGAAAGATGAACTCAATGCCGTCCCCGCTTGAACCCGAAGATTACGTCGTCCGCCTGCCGGTCCACGGATCGACGATTGTCGCCGTCGGGCGCGAGTTGAGTTTGTTCGCCGTTCCCGAGGCGATCCCCGGCGCGTGTCGGAAGTAAGTAGGAACGGAAAATGCCTGCAGCGTCCGCAATAAAGGTGATGCTAGTCGACGATCAGGCGATCATGCGCACGATGCTCCGTCGCAGCCTGCAGGATCTCGGGTTCAAGGACATTCGGGACAAGTCCGGGTCAGTGGAGGCGCTCGAAGCGTTGAGAACGGACCGCGTCCATCTCATCATCTCCGACTACAACATGCCCGGTATGGACGGGCTGAAGTTCCTGGAATGTGTCCGAAAGGACCCGGTGATCGGCAAGACCGTGTTCATCATGCTGACCGGTTCCTCCGATCGGGAGATCGTGCAGAAGGCGGCATCGCTTGGCGTCAACAGCTACGTGGTGAAGCCTTTTGCACCGGCCGCTCTCAAGGAAAAGATCGAGCGCATTTTCGGCGAACTCACCTGATCCATCCGCCGCATTCCAAGCCGCCAGTGCGAACATCCGTTGTCGCCGAACCGAATGTCCTTATCTCCACCATGATCGCTTCGTGCGTGGCCGGTATGCCTCCACGATGCGGTCGCGTGCGACCTGCAGCGGTACGGCGTCGTCGAGTTCCTCCCCGCCGAGGGCAAAGGCCCCATCCACCGACCTCGCCGATGTGGTGGCAGTCCCGCAAAGGCTTTCCCGCTGCCAGCCGGAGGCGAGCTCGAGCTCGTTTCATCGAACTATTCTCGCGCGCTCTCAGCCATCTCTCCGTAGGTGCCTCTATAAGAAAAGTATGTCTCATAGCGACCGTCTTCTAGCAAAGCTGAAAGCCGCCCTTGCTGAGGAACTGCGCGACGTGCGCGGGCTTCTCGAGGAGATCGCCGATACGCTGACTTCGGACGAGCAGCTCGTCATGGCCTATCCGGAGCAGCTCCAGGGCTTCGATCTTGCCATTCAGCGCGCCGAAGAGAGCGCAGCCCTGCTGGACCGGATGGCCAGCGGTTCGCCTCTGCTCGAGGCAATCGAGGGCGTCCGCCTGTCACACGTTCGGGATCGGCTGCTCGCGGCCGTGAAAGCAGCCTGAACGACCATGGCCGCCGGGAGCAACCAACGCCCCCTCGTCATCCGCAAGGTGAAGAAGCGCGGAGACGCAGCGCATCATGGCGGCGCCTGGAAGGTGGCCTATGCCGACTTCGTGACGGCGATGATGGCCTTTTTCATGCTGCTCTGGCTGATCGCGAACCCTGACAAGGAGAGACTGAAGGGGCTGGCGGAATATTTTTCTCCCGAAACAGCGCCCGTGGATTCCGGGTCAGTCGGTGAAACGCCCGGCCTTGGTGGGCGGACACGCAAGGCGCAATCGGACAGCGCCACCTCGCGTGGCCAGCCGACCATGGAAGCCGCGACGGTCGGAACGGCGCGCGGCGGAGCTGCGGAAGTTCCGAACGCGGCGATGCGCGTCATGGCCGAAGAATTGCGGCTCGTCCTCGAAAGCGTTCCTGATTCCGACGCCGACGAAAATGTCCGGCTTGACACCGATCGCGAGGGGCTGCGCGTCAACCTGATGGACACCGCCCACCGGCCGATGTTCCGCGGCTCGACCGCAGAGCTCAACGAATATGGCCGGATGCTGCTCAGCAGGATCGCCCGCCGCCTCGCAAAAGCCGGTTCCCGTGTCGCCATCGAGGGCCACACCGATGCCGTTGGTGGCCAGAGCGATGCCAATTGGCGGCTGTCCGGGAATCGCGCCCAGGCCGCACGGGCAGCAATGCTGGCGGCCGGCCTGACGCCGGACCGCTTTGCCGAAGTGGTGGCGATGGCGGGCTCACAACCGATTTATCCCGATCAGCCCGACCGAGCCGAAAACCGCAGGATCACCGTCGTCGTCCTTGCCGAAGCGCCACCGCTTCCGACGGACGTGAGCTTCAGATTCTAGGGAGACACTGGTGTGAAGAAGGTCCTGCTTCCCTTGATGGTCGCAACGCTCGGCGTCGCGGTCGGTGGCGGGTCTGCCTATGCAATGAGCATGATCCTCGGTCCGGCGCCTGCCCAGACAAGGGAGGCGCCGCAGGAAATGGCGTTCGTGCCGGCCGGCAAGATCCTAGCGCCCCTGGTTTTCCCCGATGGCCGCTTGTCCGGCTATGTATCCTTCGAGGTGGCGCTCGAGGTCCCGGCCGACCGCAGCGAGGAGATCGCAGCCCGGCTTCCTTTGCTCCTGAACGCGATCAACATGCGCGCCTACCGCACGCCAATGACGAGCGGGCGCGACGGCATGCTGCCCAATATCGCGGTATTCCGGAAGCTGGTGCAGGAATCGGCTGTTGAAGCTTTCGGCAAGGGTGCGGTTCGGCGCGCGGCGGTGACGCAGGCGGTGCCGGCATGAATCTCACCGCCTCCTCTCCGTTGGGTGACCAAAGTGCCTCCCCTCCTCCCGAAGGTGAGGGCGGGCGGATCTTGCAGCCACGCGCAACGCGCACGACCACCGTCATCCTGGTAAGCAGGCTCGTGACGGAGAAGGGCGATTTCCTGTGCCGGGTGCAGAACATATCGAGCGGCGGCGCGCGGGTGAACAGTGCGGTTCCACTCCGGCCCGGGCAGAAGATCTCCATCGAGCTCAAAAACGGCCAAACCCTGGCCGGCGAGGTGAAATGGTCTGACTTTCCCTGCTCCGGTGTTCAGTTCGATGCTCCCATCGACGTCGAGGCCGTTCTCTCGCCGCTGAACCGGCGAACAAAGCGACGGACCTGGGCTGCACGAGCGCCACGCTTTTCGGCGGCATCGGTCGTGCTCGTCCGCGAAGGCGGAAGGAACCGGCCAGGCATCATGCTGAACGTTTCCCAGACCGGTGCAAAGCTGAAGCTCTCGGGCGGTCTGCCGATCGGGTGCCAGCTCATGCTCACCATCCCCGGGCTGCCTCAGCTACGGGCGGCGGTACGCTGGAGCGAGGAAGATGAGGCCGGTGTCAGTCTTCTCGATCCGCTTTCCTACGACGAACTGTCGCTCTGGCTGAGGGACTCTCCCGTCCGTTATTCCTGACCGAAGCCGATCGCCGTGGGCAGTGCGAGAATGGCAGCCCAGGCGGCGAGCTGCTGCGGGACGGGACCGGTACGCTGCCGTTCGAAAAGAGTGCTGAATTCGCAGACGAAGTTCGGGACCTCCCCGGGGCGGTCGAGGACCACCTGCACCCGCCGTCATCGTCAAGGCCATCGCTGAAACAGGCTGGCGCTTCCGCGTCTATGCAGGGCAAGTGCAGCCGGCCGAATTCGCCGGCCAGCTCGTTCATCGCGCCGAAGATCCGCTCAAAGCGACAAGTTCACGGCGCAGCTTCACTATCCGGCCGATCTCGTGTCGCTCGAGAGAATGATCGAGCGTGCGCTGCTCCATCGCCAAGACTTCATCCTCGATTGCAACAAGAATCCGAAGATACGACCGACAGGAGCGGCTTCAGGACCAAGAGACCGAGGCTCTTCACTTCACGCGCCGGCCGAACGGGAACCATTGCCCGCCAGCGTCAGCCGCCGCCTGCGAAGCTTTTGACCAACGATCCCGCAATAAGCGCCCAGCCGTCGACCAGGACGAAGAAGACGATCTTCATGGGCAGCGATATGGTCGCCGGCGGCAGCATCATCATGCCCATCGCCATCAGCACCGCAGCAACCGCGAGATCGATGACGAGAAAGGGGAGCAGGAGCATGAAACCGATCTCGAACGCGCGCCGCAGCTCGGAGATCATGAATGCAGGTACGAGTGTGGTGAGAGGTACCTCGGCGCGGCTGGGCGCGGGCTTGCCGGAAAGTTCAACGAACAAGCGAAGGTCATCCTCCCGGACGTGGCGTAACATGAAGCCTTTAAACGGAGCCGACGTTCGCTCGAACGCCTGGGTCTCGTTGATCCGCCCTTCGGTATAAGGCTGCACGCCTTTCTGCCATGCGGCCTCCATGGTCGGAGCCATCACGAAAAAGGAGAGGAACAGCGCAAGGCTGATGATCACCGGGTTGGGGGGAACGCCTGGAGCGCCAATGCCGGTTCGAAGCAAGGACAAAGCCACGACGATCCGAGTGAACGAGGTCACCGTCATCAAGATGCCCGGCGCAAGGCTGAGCACGGTGAGAAGGAGGACGAGCTGGATGGCCCGGCCCGACATCGAACCGCCCTCCCCCAGATTGATCGAGGCCGACTGTGCTGCAGCCATTGCCGGCAGCCCGAGTGCAGCGCAGAACAGGACGAGGCGTAACAGTTTACGCATCGGGCGTCCCCTGGGTGACGACATTGCCTTGCGCGTCGACGACCTTGAGCAAAGCCGGCTTCCGCTTCGCTGGAGCCGGCACGAGATCAGGCACGGCGGAATTGCCGGCCGCGTGCGAAGCCTTCGCCCGTTCAACTGCGCTGCCGATCCGTTCGCGGATGAGCTCCCATTGCTCAGCCAGGTCGGACATCAGGTCTTTGGTCTTCTCGCGCGCTGTGGCGATCGCGGCACGCGCGGCAGCAGCAGCGATGCCCGCGCGGGTGCCGCCCTCCAGCACCGGCAAGGATGCCGGCTGAGGCGCGCGGGAAACAGGCGACAGAGGCTGTTCGGCACCCTCGGCGACGCTCGGTTGTTCCACGGCAGTGCTGAATATCTCGCGGATCAGGGCCGAGCGCTCGGCGGACTCTCGTTCCCTGCAGGTTTCCTTCGCCTGAGCAGCGATGGCCCGCGCGGCCGCAGCAAGGACCTGTGCATCAGCAGCCGCCACTACAGCGCTGGAGCTGCCGCTCGCGGCGAGACGAGGAAGCTCGCGCTTCTTCGCGGTCCGCGCTTGGCTTCCGCCGTGGCTGGCAGCGGCAAAGTCATCGGCGGCGCTGGCGGATCGCTCAGCCACACGCCCGACATCGCTGGCCGCGGCATCCACGGCTCGAGCGGAAGTGACCTGCGGTCGATCCTGATCCACACCAGGCACCACAGGCTTGCTGCTCGGACCAGGCGCGCTCAGTTCAAGCCCTGCGGGCTCCCGGGTCATCGGGACGAAAGCCGAGCCTTCGAGATTGGCGTCAACAGCTTCGGCGGGCACTGCAAGAAAGGAGGCGAAGTCCCGCGCACGGTTTCTGCTGGCGGCCGCTGCGGCGCTTGCACGTGTGATGGCGGTGCCGACCTTCTCGCGAATGGCGCTCGAGCGCTCCAGCACGCCGGAGACCAGATCCTTGAAGCTCTCCTGCGCCTGGGCGGCCGCTGCCTGCGCGGCGACAGCTCGAGCTTCGGCTTCGGCAGCCTGCGCCTCGGCCGCGGCCCGGTCGATGTCGTCGGCGACGATGGCGGATTCGATGACGAGATTGCCTTCGGGCGCAAGCAGGATGAGATGTTCCCGTCCGTCGCGACGGATCAGCGCAACTGAGCGACGAGCGTCGATCCCGGTCCGTTCAACAAGCGCCACGCGCTTTCCGGGCCGCGGCGCCATGCTGCCCGGGAGACGTATGTTGTAGCGCTTCACAAACCACAATGCTCCGGCGAGCATTCCGAGCACCACACCGAGCGCACCCATGGTGCGAACCAAGGAGAGAAGATCCACTAGCGGGCTTTCTTCACGACTTCGGTGATTTCGAGCGACATCTTCTCGCCCGCCACCAATACCTTCCCCCTGGCAACAAGTTGATGGTTCACAAAAACCAGCGTCGGATCTTCGTGGTCGCAGCCGAGCGGGATCAGGGCACCCCGGCTCATCTTCAGGAGCTGCCGGATCGGCACGTCGGCGGAGCCGAGGACGATGTGCAGGTCGATCGGAACTTCGTTTAGCACTGACATGGAAAGGCACTCCTCATGCCGATCTTATAGGAATGATTTTGGTGCCCATTCGGCCGCGCTAGGAAAAAATTGCCTATAAGAGTGGGAGCCGCTCGTGCGGCACGGGGGAGATGTGATGGATCTCAAGAAGAGCATAGATGTTTCGGCGTCGGGGCTTCGCGCTCAGTCGCTGCGGATGCGCGTGATCGCCGAGAATCTCGCCAATGCGAACTCGCTTGCGAGGACGCCGGGCGGCGCGCCATATCGGCGGAAGATCGCCACGTTCGAGGCGGAAGTGAACAGGAGCACGGGCGCACAGGGCGTCAAGGTGCGGACGATCGACACCGACAAAACCGCCTTTCCGCGCGTCCATCAGCCCGGCAACCCGGCCGCGGATGCTGCGGGCTACGTCCAGCAGCCCAATGTGAACACCCTCATTGAAGCGGCCGACATGAAAGCGGCGCAGCGTTCATACGAATCCAACCTCAACGCCATCGAAGCGGCCAAGAGCCTGACGATGCGCACAATCGACCTTCTGAAGTAAAGGCAGACGACCCATGTCCATTGGAGCACTCGACGCAGCAAGAGCGTATGGCCGCACTCTCGGCGGGACGGCGCCCGCCGGCAAGGTCGACATTGGCGGCAGCGCGGAAGGCGCAGATTTCGGCGGAATGGTCGAAAACCTCGTCACCGAAACGGCCTCGACCATGCGTTCGGCCGAAGCGGCCAGCGCGAAGCAGGTGGCCGGCAAGGGCGACCTCATCGACGTCGTGACGGCGATCGGCGCCGCAGAGATGGCGCTCGATACCCTGGTCGCGGTTCGCGACCGGGTGGTGGGCGCCTATACCGACATCATGCGCATGCAGATCTGATCATGGATCCCACCGATGCGATGGAGGTGGCCCGATCCGGCGTGATGGTGACGCTCACCATCGCCGGGCCGATGCTGATGGCTTCCCTGATCGTGGGCGTGGTCATCGGGCTCTTCCAGGCCCTCACTCAGATCCAGGAAATGACGCTCACTTTCGTGCCGAAGCTCCTCGTGCTTGGAATCGTCATGCTGCTCTCGCTGCCGATGATCGGCCAGGCAATGTCGGGCTTCACCATGGACCTGGCCGAGCGCATCGTGGCCGGCTAAATCATGAATGCTCTCCCGCACGAAGCGGCTGTGTTCCTGGTCCTGTTCGCCCGGGTCGGCGCCGTGTTGATGCTGCTCCCGGTTTTCTCAGATGAAGCGGTGCCGGGCCGCGTCCGCCTGCTGTTGGCATTCGGCTTCTCGGCAGGCCTATGGGGTCTCCTCAGCGGGAAGATCGCGCCGGCGATGGGCGCAGAGTCCGCTTTGCCGGCAATCCTCCTTGCCGAGCTGCTCGTCGGCCTCGCAATGGGCATGATCGTACGGCTCATGTTCTACGCTGCCTCAATGGCCGGCGCGATCATCTCGATGCAGGTCGGCCTCTCCTCCGTGCTGGTATTCGACGCGACGCAAGGGAGCCAAGCGCCGCTGCTCGGGAAATTCCTGATGGTCGCGGCGGCGGTGGTCTCGATGGGGTTCGGGGTTCATCATCTCTGGATCGCTTCGATCGTTCAGTCTTACAGCCTCTTTCCGGTCGGCGGCCTCCCGCCTTTTGCGGACTTCGCCGCGCTCGCCGTCAGCGTCACTGCGAAATCGATGGGGCTTGCAGTGAGCCTCGCCGCCCCGCTCATCGTCTATGGCATCGTCTTCAACGTGGCGCTTGGCCTTTCGGCGCGGATGGCGCCGGCGATCCAGGTCTTCTTCATCATGCAGCCGCTCAACCTGCTGCTCGGCCTTGCCTTGTTCGCGACCATGATCGGAGCGATGCTCTCCACCTTCGCACAGGCAATGGCAGCCTGGATGCAGGCGGGCTGGGCCTGATCCATGTCCGAAGCTCCCGACAAGGACCAGAAAACCCACGCTCCTACGGACAAGAAGCTCGAGGACGCTCGCAAAAAAGGCGACGTCGCAGTCGCGAGCGAGATCAAGCACGCCGTCATGATCGGCGCCGCCATTGCGGTCGTCGGCGGCCTCGGCTCCATGACGCTGTCGAGCCTTGGTTCGATGTTCGTGCGGCTATGGGGCGGAGCCGACGATTTTGCTCTCTCTCCCGCCGGCGCCCAGGACTTTACGGTCGGCATCATGATGGAGGTCGCCTCCGGTCTTGCGCCGATCCTTGGCACGCTCCTCGGGCTCGCCTTCCTGACGCTCTTCCTCCAGGGCCGGCCGACCTTGGCGTGGTCTCGTGTTGGCTTCAAATGGTCGAAGCTTTCGCCGATGGTGGGGTTCGGCCGCTTGTTCGGCATGCGAGCGCTTATCGAATTTCTGAAAACCCTGCTGAAGTGCGCGGGGGTCATCACCGTCGCGTCCATGGTCCTCTGGCCGAAGGCTGTGGGCCTCGACCAGCTGATCGGGTCCGATCCAGTCGCGATCGGTCATGCCGCAGGCGATATCGTTCTGACCATGATCAAGTCGGTGGCCATTCTGGTGGCCGCGATCGCCTTGTTCGACTTCGTCTACCAGCACCGCTCCTTTTTGCGCCGCATGCGGATGACGGCGCAGGAGATAAAGGACGAGTTCAAGCAGAACGAGGGCGATCCCCACATCAAGT
>JALYNE010000049.1 GCA_030773375.1 Pseudomonadota bacterium | reverse complement strand
GACAAAGCCTATGCCACCAGCGGCGGCCTCCATGGCGTCGGGATCAGCGTCGTCAACGCGCTTTCGACCGAGACGATTGTCGAGGTGGCGCGCAACAAGGAGCTGTACCGCCAAAGCTTCGCAAGGGGCGTGCCGACCTCCAAGCTCGACCGCGTTGGCATCACGCCCAATCGGCGCGGCACGAGCATCACCTTCACGCCCGACCCGACGATCTTCGGCGACGAAGCGAAGTTCAAGCCGGCGCGCCTCTACCGCCTCGCCCGCTCCAAGTCCTACCTGTTCGCAGGTGTCGAAATACGATGGAAATGCGACCCATCGCTGATCACGGATGACACCCCGCCGGAAGCGGTGTTCCAGTTCCCCGGCGGAGTGTCGGATCATCTGAAGGAGCAGATCGGCACTCGCGAATGCGCCACGGCCGATTTCTTCCGCGGCAGGCAGGACTTCCCCGACGGCCAGGGCTCTGTCGAATGGGCCGTCGCTTGGCCGCTGTGGAGCGAAGGCTCGGCTTCTTATTACTGCAACACGATCCCCACTCCGGATGGCGGCACCCACGCCGCCGGATTCCGCTCGGCTCTTTCGAAGGGGATCCGCGCCTTTGGAGAACTGGTGGGCCAGAAACGAGCAAAGGAGATCGACGCCGACGACATCATGTCAGGAGCGGAACTCATGCTCTCGGTCTTCATCCGAGACCCGCATTTTCAAAGCCAGACCAAGGACCGCCTGACCAGCCCCGAGGCAGCGCGGCTAGTGGAAGCCGCGGTCCGGGACCATTTCGATCATTTCCTCGCGGACCACATGGAGCGCGGGCGCGCGCTGCTCGGCTTCGTGCTCGACCGGATGGACGACCGGCTGAAGCGCCGCGCAGAACGCGAGGTGAAGCGCAAGAGCGCGACGAGCTCGAGGAAGCTTCGTCTTCCGGGCAAGCTCACCGACTGCGCCAACGACGACCCTGCGGGCACCGAGCTGTTCATCGTCGAGGGTGACAGCGCCGGCGGCTCAGCCAAGCAGGCGCGCGACCGGAAGACGCAGGCGATCCTTCCCATCCGCGGCAAGATCCTGAACGTGGCGTCGGCAACGGCCGACAAGATCCGCGCCAATCAGGAAGTCGCCGATCTCATCCAGGCACTCGGTTGCGGGACGCGCGAGCGCTGTTCGATCGAGCAGCTGCGCTACGATCGCATCGTCATCATGACGGACGCCGACGTTGACGGCGCGCACATCGCCACTCTGCTCATGACCTTTTTCTTCCAAGAGATGCCCGAGCTTGTGAAAAGCGGCGCGCTCTACCTCGCCCAGCCGCCGCTATATCGACTCGCTGCGGGCGGGACCGTCGCTTACGCCAAGGACGACGCCCATCGAGCGGAGCTGGAAGCGAGCCTCTTCAAGGGCAAGAAGGTGGAGGTCAGCCGCTTCAAGGGGCTTGGCGAAATGAACCCGCCGCAGCTTCGCGAGACGACGATGGATCCGAAGACGCGCTCGCTCATCCGCATCACGCTCCCACAGGAATTTGAGCAGCGCCAGACGGTGAAAGACCTGGTCGACCGGCTGATGGGCCGCAACCCCGAACACCGCTTCGCCTTTATCCAAAGCCACGCCGCCGAAGTGGATGAGGAAGCGATCGACGCCTGAGCGGAACCGGGCCGGAAGGCACGCGGCAGCGCGCGGTTATGTGGCCACGGCCGGCGCAGTAAGCGGAAAGCGCGGGATAGCAACGGCAAAGCCGCGGCCGTCTGCGCCCACCATGTGGTACCGGCCTTCCATGTAACCGGTGGGCGTGCTCAAAGGGCAGCCCGAAACATAATCGAAAGCCGCCCCGGGTTCGATCACCGGCTGCTCTCCCACGACGCCTTCACCCATCACTTCGTGGTGGCCCCCGCGACCGTCGACAATCGTCCACTCCCGGCTGATGAGCTGGATGTCGCTCCGGCATCCGTTCTCGATGCGGACGTGGTAGGCCCAGAACCAGCGGCCTTTTCCGGGCTCCGACTGCTCGGGAAGAAAGCTCACGGAGACCCGCACGGTGACGTCGCGCGTAGTAGCGCTATGGGGGAAAAGCGATTTCACGTGACTGACCTTCTACGTGTCCGGCACCGCCGTCAACGCGTGATACGCCAGAGCCGCTCCATCAGCCGTTCTCGGGCGGCAAGCACATCCGCTTGCCGTTCGATGAGGAGATCGCGCGCAAGAAAATGGCCGGTAAGGCGCAAGCCGTCCAGGATGTCCCCCCACTCCGCGGCGCCGCCTTGAAGCAAGAAGCTGGGCAGGCGCAGCAAGCGGTCGCGATAGGCGCCAGCGCCTGCGACCGAGACGGCGCGGCCGCTCCTCGGGCTGACGAATTCAAGCTCCGCCGTGCCGCCCGTCGCGGCGCATTGAGAAAGATCAAGCCCGAAGCCGAGTTCGCTGAGCAGCAGGAGTTCGTAGCGCGTCAATGCAGCCGCCCAGCCTTTAGCGCTGGGGGCAGCTTCTATCGCGCCAAGGAGGCCGTCGAGCGCATCGAACAAGCGCGGGTAGGGCTGGCCATCGGGTACGGCGGCGGCGGTGAGTGAGCAGGCCCAATCGATCGCGGCGGCAGGCAGCGCTTCAACATGGAGCGGCGCCCGGCTCGCGATCAGCTCCACGCCCAGATGGGCCAGCTGCTCTTCGGTACGGGCCCGGAACTCGGCTGCCACGAGGTTCCCGGCAAGAAGCACCGGACGGAGGCGTCGCGAGCGGCCGCCGCGGACATAGCCTGCTTGCATCCCATTGGCGGGAGTGAAGGCACGGACGATCGCGGCATGCTCGCCATGCGCCCGCACGGCGCAGATGATCGCCTGGGTTTCGATCCGCATCCTGCGCCCAGCCTATCAGCGCATCACGCTGCGGACGAGCCTTTCGAGCTTGAGGGCAGCCGTGCTTTTTTTGAGCGCAGCCACCGCGGCATCGAACGCGTTGAGGAGGTGTCCGGCGGCGTGGTTGCTCAGCGTGGGGCGGAGGAGAAGAAGATCGAGGCAGTCGATGGATCCGGTCGCGAACTGGGTCTTGTGCTGCCCCTCCCCGTTGGTGAAGTCGAACAGCCTGAAGCGGCCTTCCTCGAAAAGCTGCCGCATCGCTTCGAACTGCAGCACTGCACCGGGCGAGAAACCGGCATGTTCGGGATCGTAGCCCAAAGAATGGTAGATCAGGGTGTCGCCATCGGCGGGTGCATAGAGGTAGCTGATCGGCGCGCCATCCAGGAACAACACCCAGCCGCGGACCGCATCCCGCCGGGCCCGCGATCGAAGATCCTCCAGGAATTCGTCCCCTTCCGGAAGCCCGCACCCGAGCAGCCTTTCCTGGTAGGTCAAGGCGGAGACGGTTCGGGCGTGGCGATAGAATTCGTCCATCTCAGCTGCCGAGCGGTAGATGCGAAGATCGAGCACGCCTCCCGAGCGGTCCGCCAGCTTGCGCAGCTTGCGCTTGAGAGTGGAACGGCTTTTCCCTGAGAAGCTGCCGAGATAGCTGACGAAATCACCATCGAACGAAACATAGCTGCGGCGGTAACGCTGCCGGACGAAGGCGGTCAGCTCCGGGTGTTGGGCAAGCAGTTGCTGCAGCGAAGCCGCCGCAAGCGAGACCACCCAATAACCATCACACGCTGAAGGAAGCGGGTCGAGCGCCGGCAGCGCCCCGCTTCGCGCGGCCTCAAGGCCGAGCGTCGTCGGGATGAGCCGGCGCCTGACATGGGCCACCGTCCGCGCGCCGATCCTCAGCGGAAGTGCCACACTTGCAGTCACAGGCGCTGCTCGTACCGGACATTCGACCAGATCTGCTCGACGATCCGCCGGGCCGTCGTCGTTCGGCGCGAGGCCAGCGGCGATGCAGGCTGGCCGAGCGGAACGTCTCCCAAGTCGGTGAAATGCGCGGTTGGAAGGGCTGACGCACTTGCGCCGAGAAAGGCGCACATCTTGTCGAAGCGGCGGCAGAGGATCCGGTTGCGCCGGAGCCCGTCCCGGCTGGCGAGTTCAAAGCTGTGGCTCACGATGGTCGTGACTGGATGGGCGTGCGCCGCCGCATGTTCGAGCGCCGCCTGAAGCTCGGCCGTTGAGACGGCACAGAGTTGGAGATGGCGGAGCTTTCCAGGCGCGGTCTCGATCTGGCCCACAGGGACTTCGATCACGTCGCAGCATCGTGCCGGTGCGATCGTGGCCCTGTGCAGCGGTAATGCACTCGGATCCGGATGATGGCTGCCATTGTGGCTGCTGTCGAAGGTGATGCCGAGGCGGCTGAGGGCTCGAAGCGTGTCGGCATTGGCCGCATAGCTCCCGGCGCGGAATGCGACCGGGTGCGGTGCGCCGGCATCCACGAGGAGCTGGCGGCCTTTTTCAATCAGTTCCAGCTGCTGCGGCGCGTCGAAGGAGGTCAGCTCGAAGCCCCGAGGCGCCTTTCCTTCCGCCAGATCGAGCCAGACCGGATGCAGGTGAAGCTGCACTTCCTGGCCGGCCGCGAGAATCGGCTCCACCATTTCGCGGATGGGCTCGATTCCATAAATGGCGGCGGGCATCGGATCGATGAAAAAGCACGCCTTGAGCTGGTGCTCTCGCAGCCGCTCAAGTTGATAGGAGATGCCGACGCCAGCGGGATCGAACGATTTGGCGAGGTGTGCGCGCCAGTCCCCCCCGGCGGCATAATGCCTCCAGCTAAGCTCCGTATCGATCGTGATGAGGACGCGGCTTTGCATGCCGCTCGGCTTAACCGCGCGGGTGAAAATAATCGTAAATGCCGCGGGCCGTGGTCTTCGAAATGCCTGGCACCTTTTCCAGATCCTCCAGCGCGGCGCCCTTTACCGCGCGGGCCGTGCCGAAATGCATCAGAAGTGCTCGCTTGCGCCCGGGGCCGATGCCGGGAACCTCGTCGAGCGGGCTCGCCGCCATGCTCTTTGCTCTTTTGTCGCGGTGCGCCCCAATCGCGAAGCGGTGAGCTTCGTCCCGCAGCCGCTGGAGGTAGAACAGGACGGGAGAGTTTGGCGGCAGCGTCACTTCACGGCCGCCCGGCAAATGGAAGACCTCGCGCCCCGCATTGCGGTCGGGGCCCTTCGAAATCGCAACCAACGGCACGTCGTGAATGCCGGCGTCCTCCAGCGTCTCGGTCACCGCATTGAGCTGCCCCTTACCCCCATCGATCAGCAGAAGGTCCGGCCAATCGCCCTTGCTGCGATCGGGATCCTCTTGTTCCAAGCGGGCGAAGCGGCGGCTCAGGACCTCGCGCATCATGGCGAAATCGTCGCCCGGTGTGGTTTCAGCCCGTTTGATGTTGAACTTGCGGTAGCTGTTCTTTTGAAATCCCTCGGGCCCGGCGACCACCATGGCACCGACCGCGTTGGTGCCCATGACGTGGCTGTTGTCATAGACTTCGATACGCTGCGGCGGCGCGTCGAGCTCGAACAGCTCGGCGATCGCCCGGAGGTTCTGGTGCTGGGTCGAGGATTCCGCCAGCCGCCGGTCAAGGGCTTCCTCAGCGTTGCGCTTGGCCTGCTGGATCATGCGCGCCTGATCGCCCCGCTGCGGCATCTTCAGGCTGACTTTGCGCTCGGCGCGCTCCGTGAACGCCTCGGTAAGGAGCTCGCTCTCGGGAAGCTGGCGGTCAAGCAGGATGAGCTTTGGCGGCGGCATTTCCTCATAGAACTGCGCGAGAAAGCTCGCGAGCACCTCCTCCTCGGGCACATCGCTGGTATGCGCCGGAAAGAAGCTCCGGTGGCCCCAGTTCTGTCCGCCGCGGATGAAGAAAGCCTGGATGCACACCGTGCCTGGCTTTGCGGCCAGTGCGAAGATGTCGGCGTCGCCCATGCCTTCGGCATGCACGGTCTGCGTCCCCTGGATAAAGGTGAGCGCGCGCAGGCGATCGCGATAGACAGCGGCAAGCTCGTAATCCATCGCTTCGGCAGCCTGGCTCATGAGTCCGGCAAGCTTTTGCTGTACCTTGGTTGATTTGCCGCCGAGGAAGTCCTTCGCATCGGAGACGAGCTCCGCATACCCTTCTGCATCGATGCGGCCCACGCACGGCGCAGAGCAGCGCTTGATCTGGTACAACAGGCATGGCCGCGAGCGGTTGGCAAAGAAACTGTCGGTGCAGCTGCGCAGCAGGAAAAGCTTTTGAAGCGCGTTCAATGTGCGCGTGACGGAGCCGGCGCTCGCGAATGGTCCGTAATATTGCCCCTTGGCCCGGCGTGCCCCGCGGTGCTTCTGCACCCGCGCAAATTCGTGGTCCTCCCGAAGCAGAATGAACGGAAAGCTTTTGTCGTCCCGCAGCAGGACGTTGTACGGCGGCCGGTAGCGCTTGATGAGCTGGGCTTCGAGAAGCAAAGCTTCGGCCTCGGTATTCGTCGTGACGATCACCATGTCACGCGTCTGTGCGACCATCCGCTGCAACCGCTTCGAAAGACGGGCCACCTGGGTGTAGTTGGTGACCCGGTTCCTGAGCGCGCGGGCCTTGCCGACGTAGAGAACCTCCCCGCGGGCATCGAGCATGCGGTAGACGCCTGGACGGATGGGCAGCGTCTTCACCACATTGCGGATCGCCGCCACGCCCGCTTCGATGTCGGGCTTGTCGGTTCCGCGGACGGTGTAGGCGGATCTTTCCTCGTGGAAGCGGTCTGAAGGCGGATCGGTCACGAGCCGGATTTAGGGGGTTGCCCAGCCCAAATCCACTGAGCCCGAATCCACTGAGGTCAAATTCCGAAGGCCGAATCGAGGACGGCCGAGGAGAGGAAGGGTAGCTTAGTGGGCCTACCCCAGACCGGCGATGGTCCGGTCGATCATGGCACGGTCCGCATCCGCATTGTGCTGCTCCGCGATGAGACGGGCGGCGGCGGCGGCAGCAGCTTCGGCGGCCTTGGCGCGCACTTCGGCAACGGCAGCGCGTTCCGCGGCGCCGATCTTGCCCTCAGCCATCCGCGTCCGACGCTCGACCAGAGCAGCGGCATCGGCTTCGGCTTGCTGAACGATCCCTTCGGCCTCTTGGCGAGCACGCTCGATCATCAACTGCGCCTCCGCGCCCGCTGCGGCGGTCTTCGCTTCATATTCGGCACGAAGCGCCTCTGCGTCGGCCCTGAGCCTCGCTGCTTCGTCGAGCTGCTCGCGAATGGTTTCGATCTTGCGGTCGAGGGCACGGCCGATGGCCGCCGGCACCTTCTTCCAAAGCATGATGGCGATGACGACGAGCATCGCCAGCGCCACCCAGGCCGTGGCGTTGAGGCCGAGCCCCGTGGGATCGGCGTGCGGCGCCTCGCCGTGGCCGCCGTCGGCAGCGGTGGACGCGATCGCATCCTCGCCGCCATGTGGCATGGCGCCATGTTCGCCTTTGGTGGATTGGGCCGAGAGGTTCGCCTCGACCGCCGCGCTTGCCGCGTGATTAGCCATTGGCCAGTGCCGCCCTTACTGCCTGGGCCGCACGTTCGCGAGGCACGGATGCACCCGCAAGCTTTGCAACCATTTCCTGAGCCGCTTCGGCGGCGACATTCTCGATGTCCGCAAGAGCCGCGGCGCTTGCGGCACGTATCTCGGCCTCGGCAGCATCCATCCTGCGGCCGAGCTCGGCATCGGCCGCTTTCACCCGCTGCTCCGTCGCCCGCGCGGCTGCATCCTTGGCGGCCTGCGTGACCTTCAGCGCTTCGGCGCGATTGGCCTCAACCTGTGCTCGGTAAGCCTCTTCCCGAGTATCCGCTTCGATACGGGCGCGCTCGGCGGCTGCGAGATCTTCCGCAATCCGCCGGTCGCGCTGCTCAACGGTCGCTTCGATCTTGGGCAACATGCCGCGGCCGATGACGACGTAGATCAGCCCGAAGGCAATCACGAGCCAGAAGAGCTGCGACGCGAAGGTCTCCGAGATCTGGGCTATCTGAGGCATTGAGCGCGCTCCGCCTTTCTCCGGCCGCTGTTAGGCGACGAAGAGCAGGATCATGGCAACGACGAACGCCAGCAGGCCGAGAAGTTCGGCAGCGGCGAAGCCGATGAAGAGACGGCCCTGCTGGCTGTCAGCGGCGGCCGGATTGCGGAGCGCGCTTTCGAGGAACGAGCCGAAAACGTTGCCCACGCCAAGCGCGGCCATGCCAACGCCGATTGCGGCGAAACCGGCACCCAACAGCCTTGCTGCTTCTGCGTCCATCTTGAAACTCCTTCTTTGAAATGGTTGGATTAGTTGAGAAAACTCAATGAAGGTTGACCGCGTCGTTGAGGTAAAGCGAGGTCAGAAGCGCGAAAACGTAGGCCTGGATGACGGCGACAAGCAGTTCGAGTGCGCTGATGCCGACCATCAGGATGAAGCTCGGAAGGCTCACAATCGGAGCGACCCAAGCGGCATCCGCATTCATGCCGTTGATGACGAAGCCTGCGAGGACCTTCAGCAGAATGTGTCCCGCCGTCATCGCGACAAACAGTCGGAGACCGAGGCTGAACGGACGCACCATGAACGAGACGAACTCGACCGGGATCAGGATCGGCAGCATCCACCAGGGAGCGCCATGCGGGACGAAGAGCGAGAAGAAATGGAAGCCGTGCCTCAGGAAGCCGACCAAGAGGACGATCGAAAATGAAACAATCGCCAGCACGCCGGTGATGGTGATGTGGCTGGTGACGGTGAATGGATGGATGCCCACCACCCCCAGCGGCAGCATTCCCAGCAGGTTGGCAGCCAGAATGAACATGAAGAGCGAAAAAACGTAAGGCGTGAACTTCCGGCCTGCAGGGCCGATGTTCGCCTGCATCATGTTGGAAATGAAGCTGGTCACCCCCTCCACCGCGGCTTGCCAACGGGTGGGAACGAGTTGGCGCTTCATCCCGCCGAGCATGAACAACCACAGCGCAGCAAGCGTCACCAGCATCCACAGCGCGCTGTTGGTGAAGGCGATCTGCTGCCCGCCAAGATTGAACCCGTCGAAGATGGTCTGCACCTCGAACTGGTGCATCGGGTCGATTTTGCCCTCTTCGGCCGCCACGTCTTTTCCCCATTTCGCCGGCGGCGCGATGGCTCCGGCTCATAACTCAAGCGCCCGAGAGTTCAGTCCGGGCGCTGGGTGGAAAGTTTGATGATGTTCCAGAACCCGCCGATGGTCCCCAGGACCAGCAGCGAGATCAGGAGCCACGGCGACGTCCCCAGCAAACGGTCAAGGACCCAGCCGATCAGCGCACCGCCGGCAAGACCTCCGATCAGATAGGACAAGACGCGGTTGCCCAGCTGCTGGTTGCGATCAGCCGGTGCACGCGCCTGGCCGGTCCTCACCGCTTCATCAGCCTGCGCCTGACGCAACCGCTTTTCGAGCGATTGAAGCCGCGCATCTTCCGTAAGCTTCGGGTCCTGCCCGGGCTCATTTTCCGCCATGTCTTACTCCCAAAGCGAAGCCGTTTTCGGAGGCTTCAAGCGGGCGTGGAACATGCCGGCGAACGAACCCGCCAAGGCGCGGTTCCTTTAGAAAGCGGGTCCCGGCAAGTCAACACCGCTGCTGCACTGCGGCAAAGACGATCGGCTGCTCAGACGCCCGCGCACAAAGCTTCGCCGACGAGATCCTTGGCCTTCATCGCGTCCGCTTCGCTCGTGCCGCTTTGCCTGAGTTCGGCGCCGGCAAGTCCGGCACGCTCGCCGCAATAATAAGCGCAGCCCGGTGGCGTGGTCGCCGGGAGCTTGACGGTGTTTCCGGAAATGCTCGCCTCGACCGTGCAAGCGGCGTCGCCCGCCATGGTCAACCTCAATCTGTCGCCGGTGCGGCTGACCCTCCCGCTTCCCGAACAGCTGTGGAGATTCGCGCCCCAGACGACCAGCCCGAACCGCTCCTCGCCACCACCGCCTTCGACAATGCACATCTGGTGCCGCCGCTCGCCGGCACCGCCCTCATAAAGACCGACGAGGCTGGCGAGCCGAGCAGGCGGCGAATCGGGTCTCGCGGCAGCCGGCTGAGGCTTCGAAGAAGCGGCCGAACCGTTTTGAGGTTGCTGCTCCTCGGAGGGGGAGCAGGACACCAGAACAAAAAGCAGAAGGAGAGATTTCTTCATCCTGGTCCTACGCTTCAGGCCATCAACGGTTCAGGTGCACCGGCTTAAAGGAGCGATCCACATCTAATTCAGACCAGCAACCGGCGACGGGGCGACAAAACGGAGCTTGCTCCCTATATCCGCGCCAACGGGGCGAGTGACGGGGCTAAACGGGCATGCTGACCACCAATCCTTTCGACGACGACAAGCTGCGCGAGGAATGCGGCGTTTTCGGTATCTGGGGCGCCGACACGGCGTCTGCGGTTGTTGCACTGGGGCTTCACGCGCTGCAGCACCGGGGCCAGGAGGCCGCTGGCATCACCAGCTATGATGGACGCCAGTTTCACAGCCACCGCGCGCAAGGCCATGTCGCGGGCAATTTCGACCGCGACGACATCATCCGGAGCCTCGCCGGCCAAGCCGCGATCGGCCACGTCCGCTATTCGACGACCGGCGAAACGGCATTGCGCAACGTCCAGCCCTTGTTCGCAGAGCTTTCCTCCGGCGGCTTTGCGATCGGGCACAACGGCAATATCTCGAACGCGTTGCGGCTCCGCCGCGAGCTCAACCGTCGCGGATCGATTTTCCAGTCGACCTCCGACACCGAGGTGATCATTCATCTGGTCGCGACGTCAAGCTACCGCACGCTGCTCGACCGCTTCATCGACGCGATGAAGCATTTGGAAGGCGCTTATTCCCTCGTCTGCCTCACGGCCGAGGGGATGCTCGCCTGCCGCGACCCGCTCGGCGTCCGCCCGCTCGTCATGGGGCGGCTCGGCGATTCCTACATCTTCGCCTCGGAAACCGTAGCGCTCGACGTTGTCGGCGCGACGTACATCCGGTCCGTAGAACCGGGCGAGCTGATCGTCGTCTCCGAGCGCGGCTTGAAGTCGATCCGGCCGTTCGCGCCTGTCCGGCCGCGGCCGTGCATTTTCGAGCATGTCTATTTCTCCCGTCCCGACTCGATCGTCGATGGTGCGTCGGTTTATTCGGTGCGCAAGAGCATCGGCGCGGAGCTTGCGCGCGAGAATACTGTCGCAGCCGACTATGTCGTGCCCGTTCCCGATTCGGGGGTTCCGGCAGCGATCGGCTATGCCCAAGAATCCGGTATTCCGTTCGAGCTCGGCATCATCCGCTCGCATTATGTGGGGCGGACTTTCATCCAGCCGAGCGAGTCGATCCGCCACTTGGGTGTGAAGCTGAAGCACAATGCCAACAGCGCCCTCATCCAGGGCAAGAGCATCGTTCTTATCGACGATTCGATCGTTCGCGGGACCACCAGCCTCAAGATCGTGCAGATGCTTCGCGACGCGGGCGCCCGCGAGGTTCACATGCGGATCGCATCGCCGCCGACGCGGCATAGCTGCTTCTACGGAGTCGACACTCCCGAGCGCGCGAAACTGCTCGCAGCGCAAATGAACATCGCGGAGATGTGCGGCTTCATCAACGCGGATAGCCTCGCCTTTCTCTCGATCGACGGTCTTTACCGCGCACTGGGCGAGGATCTGCGCGATGAAGCCGAACCGCAGCATTGCGACGCCTGCTTCACAGGCGACTATCCGACGCGGCTGACCGACCTCGAGGATTCCGAGCCGACCGACCAGCTCGCCCTGCTGGCGGAACGCTACGCCTGATGCCAGGCGTTCTTGCGGGGCAAGTGGCGCTGGTGACCGGAGCCAGTCGCGGCATCGGGGGCGCGACGGCAGAAGCGCTGGCGCGCGAAGGTGCCCACGTCGTAATCACCGCCCGCACCACCGGAGGGCTGGAGGAAGTTGAAGATCGCATCCACCAGGCCGGCGGCAGTGCAACCATCGCGCCGCTCGACCTCACTGACGGCGACAGCATAGCCCGGCTCGGCGCAGCCATCGCCGAACGCTGGAAGGCGTTGGACCTCCTCGTGCTCAACGCCGCGATGCTCGGCACGCTGACGCCGGTGCCGCACATCGACGCAAAGGAGCTTTCCAAGCTCCTGACGCTCAACCTGCTCGCGCAGCAGGCGATGATCGCCGCATTCGATCCGATGCTGAGAAGAAGTGGGGACGCGCGCGTGCTGGCGGTGACATCGAGCGTCGGCCGCCATCCGCGCGCCTATTGGGGCGCCTACGGCGCATCCAAGGCCGCGCTCGAGACGCTGCTGCTAAGCTATGCCGACGAGACGCGGAACTTCCCCTCTCCCAAGGTCGCCATCATCGACCCTGGCGCCACCGCGACGCAGATGCGCGCGCGCGCCTTTCCCGGCGAGGATCCGGCAACAGTGAAACCGCCGAGCGCCGTCGCCGATGCGATCGTCGACCTTCTGAAAAGCGGTTTCGACACAGGGCATCGCCTCGAGGTTCGAGCATAGCCGAAAAGGTGCTCCGCAACCCGTTTCTCCAGATCATTGGCATGTCGGACCTAAGAGAAGCCCATGCTGAGAAACAGCAAAAAGGAAGCCCTCTCCTGCTGCTTCTGGCGAGGCTAGTCACACTCCGACTGCGCCAGACCTGCTCGTGCCCGCCCTCAGCGCTTCACCAGGGTGACCTGGGCGACATCGATGCCGCCGCCGCGGAACCCGCCTTCGCAATACATGAGGTAATAGCGCCAGAGGCCGTGGAAGCGCTCGTCGAACCCGGCGGGAAGCCTCCCCTCCGCAACCGCAAGGTCGTAGCGCTCCCGCCACCTTTTCAGCGTCTCGGCATAATGAAGACCAAAGCC
>JALYNE010000048.1 GCA_030773375.1 Pseudomonadota bacterium | reverse complement strand
ACCTGCGGGAGGAGACCGGCAAGAGCTTGACCGTCGGCTTTGTGGCCCAGCCACGCGTCCTTCCCGGCTTTTCCCTCTCGGTCGATTATTACGACATCGAGGTAGAAAATGTAATCTTCAGCCTCGCCGGCCAGACCGTTATCAACCAGTGCTATGACGATCCGGGTGGCATCAACAATCAGTTCTGCGCCGCGGTGAACCGCCGGACGAGCGGACCCTTCGCGGGAACCTTCACCGGCCAGTTCAACAAGGTTGTCGGCGGCGTGACCCTCGAAATCCCGGGACCGACCAGCCCGTCATTCTTCCAGCAGCCGTTCAACTTCGCGCGACTGGAAACTTCGGGCATCGACCTCGATGCGGCCTACCGCACGAGGCTTGGCGGGAATGTCGCTCTCAACCTGCGCGCTATCGTCAGCTGGGTCGAGAGGAGGAACTCCTACTCGGTGGTCACCGATCCCAACTTCGCCGACAGGATCAAGAGCGAACTCGGTGATCCTGAATGGAGTGGAAATCTCAGCGCGAACCTTGATTTCGGCCTGTTGGATTTCGGCTACGATCTGCGTTGGATTGGGCAGCAGACGATTGGTGAGTATGAGACACAGAACTCGTTCCAGGGCCGGCCGCCGAGAAATGCCGATGCGTTCCCGCAGGTCTATTATCCGGACGTCTTCTACCACAACTTCCGATTGGGCTTCGAACCCACGGAGCAGTTCAAGTTCTACGCCGGCGTGGACAATGCGTTCGATCGCTTGCCGCCTTTCGGCCTCGCCGGGACCGGCTTCGGAAGCGCCATCTACGACCCCGTCGGACGGTTCTTCTACGCGGGCGCCCAAGTGAAGTTCTAAAGCGGTCTACGCTTTTGCTCTCTTCGCGGGAAAGGGCCGCAGCACAAAGGGCCGGAGTTTTGCTCCGGCCCTTTTTCATGCGGCGGCACCCTGCACCAGTTGAACGAGAGGGGGCCAGAGGGCCGCCGTCACCCCGGGCGAGGCATTCGTCAGGCTTTGTTGCGCCGAATGTGCCGACAAGGTTCGGAGCGGCTTTAGCCCACCAAGGTGTCGCCAATGAGGTGCGGCACGAAGCGCGACAGATTTCGCGTGATCTGGGTTTCGTCTTCTCTGATGGAGACGCCTGCCGCTTCGTCGCCGACGATCCAGCTTCCGATCGCCGGGTAATTGCCGTCCCAGCTCGGCAGTCGCGCAAGCGCCTGAAGGATGTGCCCTTCAGCGCCATAGCCGCCCACCATGGGATCGCTGCGCCGGCCCTCATCGACCAGCTCGATGTCCCAGCCTTCGCGCGAGAAGAAGGGCTTGCGAACATAGCTGGCGTCGAGCTCGGACTTGGCCGGGTCATCCTCGAAATAGGCCGGCAGCAGGTTGGGGTGACCGCGGTGCCGCTGCCAAAGAAGCGGCAGCATCGCCTTGTTGGAAAGGACCGACTTCCACGCAGGCTCCAGAAAGATGGTGCGGCTCCCAGCCAGATGTCCGGCATAAGGTTCCCGGAACATGTCTTCCCAAGGGTAGAGCTTGAACAAGGCTGCGATGATGAAACGATCTTCATCGACAAAGCGGCCGTCGGCGTCCACGCCGATCCTGTTGATGTCGGTGAATTTGGGCTCCAGCCCCGCCTGGGAGGCGAGATCCTCGAGATAGCGGACCGTTTGCCGATCCTCCACATGATCGGCGACGCTCGTGAAATGGAGCAAGCTGCCCCTCGTGAACAGAGCGGCGAAGCGCGCGATCAGCTTTTCGTGCAGGCTGTTGAACTGGTCGGCCGAGGCCGGGAGGGTGCCGTCGGCGATACGCGCCTCGAGCCAGGCCCATTGGAAGAAGCCGGTTTCATAGATGCTGGTTGGCGTGTCTGCATTATATTCGAGCAGCTTTGCCGGGCCCGTGCCGTCGTAAGCGAAGTCGAACCGCCCATACAGGGAGGGCGCTCCCTCCGCCCACGATGCGGCGACGAAATCCCGCATGTCCGGCGGGATTGCGAGCCGCTCCATCAGGGCATCGCTGCCGGCCGCATCGTCGACGAGGTGGAGGCACATCGCGTGAAGCTCCTCCGTCGGAGCCTCCAGCTCGCGCTCGATTTCCTCCATCGTGAACGCGTATGCAGCCCGTTCGTCCCAGTAACGCTGCCCCGCCTCGTGGTGGAAGGTGAACCCCTGGGCTTCGGCTATGGCACGCCAATCCGGGCGTTCGCCGATTGCAATCCGGCGCACCCTTAGTCGCGCGGCAGCGCGAGCGGATCCCTGCGCCCGTCCTGGAGCGCGCGCTGGTCCGCGGGGGCGGCGAGGCGGGCCAGAATATCATCCGCCGAAGAGGTGCCCGGCAGAAGTCCTGCCGAGCGCAATTTCTCGTCGAGGTCGCCGCCGGTCCGAGCGAGTTCAAGCTCCTCGGAGGCGCGGAACTTCTCCTCTCGGATTGCTTGCCGCTCCTTGAGGCGTTTCAGACTGTCGGCGGCGGAGCCGAGCTGAGACGTGGCGCCGCCGTGGCTTGCTGCTACCGACGCCTGCGCACGCTGCACCGATTCATTGGCGCGGACGATTTCGATTTCGCGCCGAAGCGTCTCGATTTTGGTGTCGGTGGCGCTGATGATGGCGCGCATCCGCTCCTCGGCCGCGCGCATCTCCTCGATCTGAGGCATCTTGGTGGCAGCGTCACCCTCAATGGTGGCGAGCCGCTGGGCAACTTCTCGCGCCAGGTTCATGTCGCCGCGCGCAATCGCCGCCCGAGCCGAAGCTTCATATTTGTCGCGCTGCGCGGCCAGGCTGTCGACATCCTTCTCGATGAGGCGGCGCTTGGCGACGAGCGTGGCAAGGTCGTCGCGTGCCTTGGCCTGTGCAGTGCCGGCGTCGCGAATCTGCTGGTCGAGGATGGTGAGCGCATTGGCGTCCGCGACGGATACGCCGGCTTCATGAGCTTTGCCGCGCACCAAGGTGACGAGTTGCTTCCAGATGGCCATGTCGTTCCTTTCAGGCCGCGTCTGCGAAGGCTTCGCGCAGATCGCGCGCGGCCGCGATTGCATTTTCGGCAAGCACGCGCAGCTCGATCACGATCATTTCAAGGCTCGACGAGGCCGGCAGCTCTCCGATCAATTCATAATATTCGGCACCGTCCACTTCTGTGATCGCGAAGTTGGAAAGCGGCACTGCTTTCTGAGCCTTGAGCAGGAAGTGATTGAATGCGGCGGAATTCACCTGTTCGGCGACCGGCCAAAGCAGCGTTGAAACGACGATCTGTTCGCCTGCGACGCTGATGTAGATCGGCAGATCGCCGTGCTCATGCATCACCGCCACCAGCACCGGCTCGGCACCCTCGACGCGCCTGGTGCTGAGCTCGCCCCGCTCCGCAATCTCGGTTGCGGCGAGCGCATCTGCGAGGCTCGTCGTCGTCCAAACGCCTGGACCGTTTCCTGCCACCCAATCCTCCTTGCTTGCCCGACCTGCGGGATGATAGCAGTCTGGCCTGACCCGGCAAGGGCTTGGCACCGGAGCGGCTGGGGGAAGTCTGGGAGCATGGGTCCATCAAAACTCACCGTCCTGATCCGAAGGCTTTATCACGCGCTCACCGACCTCCACTGGGGTGTGCTGGCGCTTGCCATGCTGATCCACGTCAGCATGTCCTGGCTGCTCATGGGGTGGGCAGGCGAGGGCGACCTTCTCCGGCCAGCCTCCTTTCTCTACTGGTACGCGACGACGGCCGCCACGGTGGGCTATGGCGATCTTGCTCCCAAGACGGACGCAGGGCGGCTCGTTACCGCCTTCTTCGTCTATCCCGGCGGGATTGCTGCGTTCACGTCCATCATTGCGAAAAGCTTCGGCGGGTTGTCGGATCGCTGGCGGCGCCGGCGGATTGGCCTCGGTGATTATCGCGACATGACCCACGCGATCGTTCTTGTCGGCTATGATCCCGAGCGCACGCCGAAGATGATCGACGAGCTGGTGGCGGACGCTGACCCGGGCCAGCAGCTGATCCTCTTCACGCGCAAGGAGCTGAACAACGACGATGAGCGCATCCGTTACGTGCGGGCACGCAGCCTAACCGCGCCGGCGGACCTGACGCGGGCCGGGGTGGCCGATGCGGCGCGGGTGATTGTGTTCACATCGAGCGACAACGAGACTCTTGCAGCCGCGCTCGCCATCACGGCCATCAATCAAAAAGGCCACATCGTTTGTTACTTCCAGGATCAGGAGAATGCCCGGCTGCTGACGGCGCATTGCCCGGAGGTGGAAGTTGTGCTCGCGCCGTCCGTGGAGCTGGTGGTGAAATCGGTGAAAGATCCCGGCGCAAGCCACCTTCTGACGCAGTTGGTCAGCCACACGGATACCGGAGCGACGCTGTTCAGCATGAACTGGCCGGGACGCGAGCCAACCTCCTTCCGGGAGGCCGCCTCCCGGCTCATCGACAATAAGGCGGTGCTCTTATCCTGGTGCGCTGCGGGAGGCGCACAGTCGGATTTTTGCTTCGATACGGGCGGAACGATCGCGCCGGGGGACAGGCTTTTCTATGTGGCCGATCACCGCGTCAGGCCGGAGCTGCTGATTAAGGCCGGCGCATGATCCTCAACCGTCTGTTTGGGCGCTCCGGGAGCGAGCATCCTGCCTCGCTCCCGTGCGTTCGCAACATCACCATCGGGCGCACGGTGATCATCGATCCGCTCGCCTGGCGACGGCTCGCCGGCGCCACCAGGTTCGATCTCGGACGAGACACGCTCCACATCAGTGCACAAGGCCTCATCCGGCTGGACGACGGCAGCCATGTCCATCGCTTCTACACGGACGACGAGATCATGCTCCAGGCGGCCTCGCAGGCGCAGGATGGCTCGGACGCGGACGACTTCACCGTTTTCCATCCCTGGTTGAGCCGGTATCCCGAAGACGAACTCGCGCGCGGCGCCTTTCGCCGCCGCCTGAAGCAAAGCTGGTTCGAGGGTGATGGACTGCCGCGCTACGAGCGCTTCTGGTATGATGGCGACGAGGCCGAACAGGATCCCGTTTGCCTTTGGGAATCGGTCTACGAGGAACGCACTGGCCCGCCTGTTCGCCGCATCTACCAATGCTGCATGCTCTACAGCCGTGCGCTTGGCGAGGATGGCATGGAGTTGCTGCTCGCAATCGAGATGGAGCCGGAGAACGGCGACGTCACCCACGAGATCATGATCGGCCTCCCGTTGACGGTGGGCGAGTTCAGCGCCTGAGGCAGGAGAGGGGGAACGGCATGTTCGATTTACAGGCATTCCAGGAGGGCGCGGTTCAGTTCCTGCTGGCCTTCGGAGTCGCGGGGATTCTCGCGCTTGCCTTTAAGTTTCTGTACCAGGTGGTGACCCCTTACGAGGAGCGGCGCCTCATCCGCGAGGGCAATGCAGCGGCCGCAATTGTCCTCGGCGGCGCGCTCATCGGCTTCACACTGCCCGTCGCTTCAGCGCTGACCCAGGCCGGCAGCCTGGCTGAGTTCGTTGCCTGGGCGCTGCTCGCCGGCGTGATCCAGATCCTGACGTTCCTGATCGTGCGCCGGCTGGCGGTTTCGGACGTCGGCTCCCGCATCGAGCGCGGGGAGGTGTCGACCGCTATTTATCTGGCGGCGATTTCCATTTGCGTCGGCCTCGTCAACGCAGCCAGCATGACGGAATGAGGAGCACGCCGATGCCAAGCTCGCGTCCAATGAAACGCTCGCGAAAAGTGGCCTTGACCACGCTCGGCGCAGCCGGTGCCGTCGCTCTCCAGGCCTGCGGCAGCAGCGACTGGAATGAGGAGAACACCGTCACGGCCTATCCTTATGCGAGCGTTGCCGAATGCACGGCCGACGGCAAGGTCCCTGCTTCCGAATGCAAGGCTGTTTACAACGAGGCTCTTGCCAACGATCGGCTTGCTGCGCCGCGTTTCGACTCCCTGGGCCTGTGCGAGGACCAGTTCGGGTCCGGGCAGTGCCAGCAGCAGAGTGCGGACGGCACCAGCTTCTGGGCGCCACTCCTGGCCGGCTTCGTGATCGGCGAGGTCATCGATGAGATTGGAGATCGACGCCGCTACCGGCGCGCGGGGCTTTATCGCAACCGGCGGGACGACAGCTGGCACACGGGCGGCTCTTCGGGCGGAATGCTTTACCGCAGCGGCGGGAGCTACCGCGTAGGGCAGCGTGCGCTGGAGGCTCCAAGATCGGCGCCGCGCGTGCAAACTCGAAGCTCCGTGGTGTCACGCGGCGGCTTCGGAGGCCGCGCCCGCGGGGGGTGGGGCGGCTAGAGTGCTTTCAAGTCAGTGGAATCACCTGACGGCTCGGAAAGCACGGCAAACAAAGGAAACTGGCCTCGTTCCCGGTTCAATCCAACCGGGAACGAGTCTAGGTCTTCTGCCAGCCACAGCCTTAGCTGGTTGGCGATAGCAAAAGGCCGGAGCTTGCGCCCCGGCCTTTCCTCGATGCGGCTTATGCCGCGATCGATGCTCTCTTCTTAGGCCGCCGCGACTTCCGTCGTGTCGACCTTGAGGCCGGGGCCCATGGTGGAGCTCAAGGCCACCTTCTTCACATATTTGCCCTTGGCGCCGGTCGGCTTGGCGCGGACGATCGCATCGACGAAGGCATCGAAATTGCGGCGAAGATCCTCGTTCGAGAAGCTCGCTTTGCCGATGCCGGAGTGGATGATGCCCGCTTTCTCGACGCGGAACTCGACCTGGCCGCCCTTGGCGGCGCGAACCGCTTCGGTGACGTTCGGAGTGACGGTTCCGAGCTTCGGGTTCGGCATCAGCCCCTTGGGACCGAGAATTTTGCCCAAGCGGCCCACAATCCCCATCATGTCGGGCGTTGCGATCACGCGGTCGAAATCGATGGTGCCGCCCTGGATCGTCTCCATCAGGTCTTCTGCGCCAACCACGTCGGCTCCGGCAGCGCGGGCTTCGTCAGCCTTGCCGCCACGCGCGAAGACGGCGACGCGAACGTCTTTGCCCGTGCCGGCGGGGAGGGTGACGACGCCGCGGACCATCTGGTCGGCGTGGCGGGGGTCGACGCCGAGGTTCAGCGCGACCTCGATGGTTTCGTCGAACTTCGCCGTGCTGTTGGACTTGAGCGTCTGGATCGCTTCATCGACCGCATAGAAGCGATCGGTGTTGACGGCCTGCGCAAGAGCCTTCTGCTTCTTCGTGAGCTTTGCCATGTCTTTAGCCCTCCACCACTTCGAGGCCCATCGAGACGGCCGAGCCCTCGATGATCTTGGTTGCTGCGTCCAGATCGTTCGCGTTCAGGTCCTTCATCTTGGTTTCGGCGATGTCGCGAAGCTGCGAGCGCTTGATGCGACCTGCGACTGCCTTGCCCGGCTCCTTGGAACCCGACTTCAGGCCCGCGGCCTTCTTGATGAGGAATGAGGCCGGCGGGGTCTTGGTCTCGAACGAGAAGCTGCGATCGGCATAAACGGTGATCACCGTCGGGATCGGCATGCCCTTTTCGAGCTCGGTCGTGGAGGCATTGAACGCCTTGCAGAATTCCATGATGTTGACGCCGCGCTGCCCGAGCGCCGGCCCGATCGGCGGGCTCGGCTTGGCTTCGCCTGCCGGTACCTGGAGCTTGATGTAGCCCGTAATCTTTTTAGCCATTTTTCACTCACTCTGTTGCTGGTCGGAGCGCGACGTCCAAAGCGTTTTCGCCTTGGCGCA
This sequence comes from Pseudomonadota bacterium, assembly GCA_030773375.1. Classification (GTDB taxonomy): domain Bacteria; phylum Pseudomonadota; class Alphaproteobacteria; order Sphingomonadales; family Sphingomonadaceae; genus Allosphingosinicella. The sequence goes on along the minus strand of JALYNE010000048.1, from coordinate 5,283 downwards.
CGAACCTCCCGGTTCAAGTTTAGCGGTGCAAACGGCAGCCAAAGCTGCCTCCCGCACGGTCAAAGTGGTACTTTGACCTGGGTGATGCCCCTCCCTGGCGGAAGAGGGTTGGGATGAGGGGTATGGCACTGGCTAGCCAGGCGGCGTCCTCACCCACGCACCGGATCGCTCCGGAATCGCTATTTTACGCGTTCGACCTGCTCGAATTCGAGTTCAACCGGCGTCGCACGGCCGAAGATCGAGACACCCACCTTGACCCGGCCGCGATCGAAATCGAGCTCCTCGACCATGCCGTTGAAGCTCGCGAACGGTCCTTCGAGAACCTTGACGCTGTCGCCGATGTCGTAGTCGACGTTGAGCTTCGCCTTGGGAGCAGCAGCAGCCGCCTCCTCCTTGGTATTGAGGATGCGCGCCGCTTCGGCTTCCGAAATCGGCTGCGGCTTGCCGTTGGTGCCGAGAAAGCCGGTGACCTTGGGCGTGTTCTTCACCAAGTGGTAGACGTCGTCGTTCATAGAGAGCTTCGCGAGCACGTACCCCGGAAAGAACTTCCGATCGGACGTTACCTTCTTGCCGCGGCGGACCTCCGTCACCTTCTCGGTCGGAACCTCTACCGACTCGACCAGCTGGTCGAGCCCAAGCCGCGTCGCTTCGGACATGATCGCGTCGCGGACCTTGTTCTCGAAGCCGGAATAAGCGTGAATGATGTACCAGCGAGACATTGTGATCCTTAGCTCAAAAGGCCGAGCATGCCGCGCACCAGCGCGGCGAAAGCCGAATCGACGCCGAAGAAGAACAGCCCGAGAATGGTGGTCATGATCACCACCATGAGCCCGGTCATCATCGTCTCGCGCCGGGTCGGCCAGACGACCTTGCCCGTTTCGGCACGCACCTGCCGGAAGAATTCGCCGGGATTGACCTTCGCCACCGCTCTACCTTCAACAACAACACAAAAGAGGCCAATGGCCGCCATCCGTCCGTCCGGAGCCGCCTTGGCCTTATTTAATAACGGTCCCTCGAAAATCTAAGACCGTGCTCCGGCAAAGTGGCAGGAGTGGAGGGACTCGAACCCACGGCCCTCGGTTTTGGAGACCGATGCTCTACCAGCTGAGCTACACTCCTAAGAGCCGGAGCGGCTGCTCATTAGCGGGGAGGCCAGGGGAGTGCAAGGGGTGCTCACAATCGGCGGCGCTTGAAATCACGGCGATCCATGCCCGACCAGCGTCGAGGAGCTGATCGCAATCAGCAGCTTTTGCCTCGACCAACCGGGGCTCAAACCTTGGTCCAGGAGACGCAGCCGCTGCCGATGAGCGAAGAGCTCACGAGCAGCGCACCGCGTTCGTAGAGGGGCGCTGAGCTGCTCGGTCCGCGCCACCGGACGGCCCACACGCCCCTGGACTTCCAAAGCACGTCGCCGCCCGCCGCACCAATCGCGTTCCAAGCCGCGCCGTCGCTGATGTCGGGGTGGAAGAGGACGATCGCGCTGCTGGCTCCGGCGGGCGGGCGCGCGGACCAAGCCGCTGCTGTCGACACGCTAAGGACGATGCCGAGCGCCGCCGCGCCGCCACCGCTCGAGCCCGGGCAAGGCCCGCGCCGCCGCAACACCCTGCCGAGCACCAGCGGCAGGAGGCCGAAGGCAGCAAACCAGATCAGGTCCCAGGCGAGGGGGTTGGGGCTGTCAAGCCTGATCCGGTGAATTCCGAGGATCCAGTGCGACAAGAGGCTGTCGACGATGTGCCAGGCGCCGAAGCCGACCAGGACGTTTCCAAAAAGCAGCCGGCCGGCCTCGGGTGCCGCCGCGTGCTCTCTGTCAGCCCAGAGCAAGCCGATCCCCATGGCAGCGATCACATACATGAGGGCGTGGAAAAGCCCGTCGAACAGGATCTGATCGCGGACGTCGCCGACGCCCTCGACCAGGCTCAGCAGGTGGTGCCACTGCAGGATCTGATGGAGCAGGATGCCGTCGAAGAAACCGCCGAGGCCGAACCCCAGAAGATATCCGGACCAGCCAAATCTCCTTGAGCTTCGTGGGGGTGCCGGCACGTCGCCTCTCCTCTGCTGGACAAACGACGCGCGCGATTCTGGTTCCGGAAGTCACTGCGTGCCCGGAGCCATGACTGTCCCCGCGCGCCGAACGGCGGCGGCGAGGCGATGTCAGGCCGCAATGTCGTAAGGCTGGATCTCGCCCGACAGGTAAAGATTGCGCGCCTTGGCACGGCTCAATTTGCCCGAGCTCGTCCGCGGCAGCGTCCGCGGCGGCACCAATTCGATCACGCAGTTCATGCCCGTGATCGAGCGCACGCGTTCGCGGATTTCATTGCGCAAGCGCTCCCGCTCGGCAGCATCGGAGGTGCGGCACTGAACGAGCACGGCCGGCGTCTCTTCCCCGCCGGGGGTGGTGATCGAGAATGCAGCGATGTCGCCGGCCTTGAAGCCGGGAAGCTGCTCCACCGCCCACTCGATGTCCTGCGGCCAGTGGTTCTTTCCATTGATGATGATCATGTCCTTGGCCCGGCCCACGATGTAGATATAGCCGCCCGAAATATAGCCCATGTCGCCGGTGTCGAGCCAACCCTCGGCATCGAGGCAGGCGCCGGTTGCTTCCTGGTCGCGGAAATAACCGACCATCACCGAAAGCCCGCGGCAGAAAACCTTTCCAATCGCCCGCTCGGGAAGGCGGCCTCCATCCTCGTCGCGGATCGCGACTTCCATGTCGCGCACCGGCTTTCCACAATTCACGATCGCCCGGTATCGCTGCGGGCGATCGCGCGCGCCTTCGCCCACACCGGCGAGAAGGGTCTCCTCGACCAGCTCGACGACGATTCCTTCGCCCGGCGGCATGATGGAGACGGCGAGCGTCGCTTCCGCAAGGCCATAACTGGGAAGGAAGCTCTTCGCGTTGAAACCGGCATCGGCAAAGGCATCGACGAACGCCTGCATGACATCGGGGCGGATCATGTCGGCGCCATTGCCGGCGACCCGCCAGCGCGAAAGATCGAAGCGCTCCGCGACCTTGGACTGGCTGCCGATCCGGCGCGAGCAGATATCATAGCCGAAGGTGGGCGAGTAGCTCAGCGTCGTGCCCTCGTTCCGGCTGATAAGATCGAGCCACGCCAGCGGTCGGCGGGCGAAGTCCTCGGTCTTGAGGTAATCGGTGGAAACCTGGTTCGCGACCGGCGAGAGGAAGCAGCCGACCAGGCCCATGTCATGATACCATGGCAGCCAGGACACGCAGCGATCGGTGTCGGTTACTTCCATGCCATGGCTGTGGGCCGCCAGGTTGTTGAGCAGCGCGCGGTGGGTGATGGCGACGCCATGGGGAAACCGGGTCGAGCCGCTCGAATATTGAAGATAAGCGATGTCGTCGGGCTCCGCCCGCGCAAGCCGGGCATCGGGGGCGGCGCGTTCTGCAAAGCTTTCCCAGTCGATGCCCTCGAGGCCCGCCGCTTGGGCGGCGGCACCAGCCATGCCGCCGAGCTCCGCCGGGAAGAAGAGCAGCTTCGGATCCGAGCTTTCCAGCTGAACGCGGAGCTGATCGATATAGCTTTCCCGTCCGCCGAAGGAGGTGGGGAGGGGGAGCGGCACCGGCCAGGCTCCGGCATAGATGAGCCCGAAGAAAAGCGCCGCGAATTCCGGCCCGGTTTCGGCGACCAGCGCCACCCGGTCGCCAGGCTCGACACCGTGCGCGATCAGGCGACGCGCGGAGGCGAGTGCATCCTTGCGCAGCTCGCGGAAGGTGTAAGCGCGCGAGAGTTGGCCACGCGCGTCGTGGAAGTTCAAGCCGCGCACGCCCTCAGCCGCATAATCCAGCGCCTCGCCAAGCGTGGCGAAATCGGCAAATCGCCGCGGCAGCACGTCTGCCGTGGGAGTGGGAGTGAGTGGAGCGCCCTGCGCGGCTTTCCGCGGCGCTGCCTTGCCTTCACCTTGTTGGAGCACTTGCAGCTAAATCCTCATTATCGCTTTCGACACCGGCGGGACCCTCGGAACAAGGGCCGGCAATGGGCACAAGGCGCGTTCTTAATCCGGCCCGACTATGGCACAAACAAGGCGCCGTGAAATCCAAACCAGACAAAAAGCCCCGCCCGTCGCTTGACGCAGAGTCGCTACAGCGGCTCGCGCTTTTCTATGTCGGTCGTTACGCGACCACCAGATCGAAGCTCCGCGGCTATCTTGAACGCAAGGTCAGTGAGCGCGGCTGGACGGGGCCTGGCCCGGATCTCAGAGGGCTCGTCGAGCGGCTGACGGAGCTCGGCTACATCGACGACAGCGCTTTTGCGTCGGCCCGTGCGGCCTCGCTGCAGCGGCGCGGTTATGGCGAGCGCCGCATCCGCCAGGCGCTCCATGCTGCCGGCATTGGCGACGAGGACGCTGAGGGGGCGAGGGAGGACCTGCGCCAGAATGCGCTCGCGGCTGCCCTGCGATTTGCGGAGCGCAAGCGGATTGGCCCCTTTGCAAGTCACGAGGCTGACCGTGAGGCGCGTCAGAAAGCCTTTGCCGCGATGATGCGGGCCGGACATCCGCTCGATGTGGTGCGGCAGGTGCTTAACGCTTCGCCCGAAGACATCCCGGATTTGGACAAGAATTAGAAAAAACTGCCGGAATAGTTCACAAAGGCTCAGAAGCCATGGTAGTCCTACCTACTTTCCGGTGACTGGGGGCCAATGAATCCGAGCCGCAACATGCTTGCAGACGATCACGCGAGCCCCGCCGCCGACCCTGCCGCGCGGATGGGCGACGAGGCGCTGGTGCGAGTCACCGGCACCATGAAGTGGTTCGACGCCACCCGCGGCTTCGGCTTTCTGGTGAGCGAGCAGATGAAGGGTGACATCCTTGTCCACTTCAGTGTGCTCAAGGAGCATGACCGCCGCAGCCTGCCCGAGGGTGCGGTAGTGGAGTGCCTGGTGGCGCAGCAGGAGCGCGGGCTGCAGGCCCGTAAAGTGCTCTCCATCGACCTCAGCAACGCGGTGGTTCCGGACCTTCCGCGAACAGCACCCGCCAAATCGGAACGGATCGATCCTTCGGCCTTGCTCGCTGAAGCCGGCGAGTTCGAGCCGGTGCGGGTGAAATGGTTCAATCGTCTCAAGGGTTACGGCTTCCTGGTTCGCGAAGGCGATGAGAGCGAGGACATTTTCGTCCACATGGAGACCATCCGGCGCGGGCGGCTCAGCGATCTCGTTCCCGATCAGCCGCTGCGCGCCCGCATCGCCAACGGCCGCAAAGGACCGCTGGCGGTGGAAGTGGAAGCGCTTTGATCCGGCATTGATCGCAAGGCCGCCCACGACGACC